>JBIIWK010000123.1:0-9460 GCA_044338955.1 Burkholderiaceae bacterium | reverse complement strand
CTGTGTACCAAACGCGGGGTGTGTGGTGCATACGCATTCTTCTTATTTGGTTGATCTCACGTTGCGCGGGGTGTGGCACCCCGATGATATCGTGCCGCCCTTGACGCCGTATTACGTGATGAAAGTCGGACACGTACCTCTGATCCCCTATTTTTTGCCCGGTGATGTGCAGGTGGCTGAGCATCTGGCGCAACGGGTTGCGCAATACCAGGCGCGAGGCTTAACGCTGCGTGCGGTGATGTGCGATCGCTTGGGTCCTCAGGTGTGGGGGGCGACACCTGCGGCCGCGATGGCCACGCTTGAAGAACTCGAAGAAACGGCTAAGCTTTGGCTGCGTGGACAATGCACGGCCCAACCACTCAGCGAAGCCGCAATTCAAGCCTTGCGCGAAACGTTCAAGGCGTCTTGGTAAGATTCAAGCCTTGTGCGAAACGTTCAAGGCATCTTGGTAAGATTCGAGCCTTGTGCGAAACGTTCAAGGCATCTTGGTATGGCGCAAAAACATGGAGAAAACGATGAACATCCTCATTACTGGCGGTGCTGGCTTTTTGGGTACGCTGTTGACCCGCGCGCTGCTCAAGCGCGGCACGTTGCAAGGTCGCGCACTGACCGCGTTGACGATTACAGATCTCGCGGCGCCGCGCCATGCCGACGTAGTCGACCATCCGCTCGTCAAGATCGATACCGGTGATTTACTGAAACGCATCGACGGTCTCTTTGAAAAAGACTATGACGCCGTATTTCACTTGTCGTCTGCGGTATCGGGTGAGTGCGAAGCAGATTTTGATTTAGGTTTGCGTTCAAATTTAGATGGCACCCGCCGCATGCTTGATGCGATGCGTGCTCAGCACACTCGAACAGGTCAGGCGGCGTTATTTTTCTTTGCCAGTTCGGTTGCCGTATTTGGTTCGGATCCTGCGATCCCTTTAGGGTCAGTGGTACATGATGGCACCTTGCCGACGCCTCAGTCGAGCTACGGGATCCAAAAATTCATTTGTGAACAACTCATTGCCGATTACACCCGCAAAGGATTTATTGATGGGCGTGTCGCGCGCTTAATGACAGTATCGGTGCGCCCGGGCAAGCCGAATGGTGCAGCGTCAAGCTTTTTGTCCGGCATTGTGCGTGAACCTTTGGCGGGTGTGGCAACGGTGTGCCCAGTTGAGCTGTCGACTGCTGTGGCGCTAGCATCGCCCGAGACGACGATTGCTGGGATGTTGGCGGTTGCTGAAGCCACGCGCGAAGCCTTTGGTGGCCGTACTGCATTGAATTTACCTGCGTTGACTGTGACGGTGGGACAAATGCTAGAGGCACTTGAGAAGGTTGCTGGCAAAGAGGTTGCCAGCCTGGTGACAGTCAAGCCTGATTCGACCATTACAAAAATTGTGGGTGGCTGGCCATCAAAGTTTGATTGCGAGCGCACCCACCGTTTTGGACTTCAACCCGACCCGTCATATCAGGCTGTCATCGAGCAATTTATCCGCATGCAACAGGGTTGACACCAATCCCTTGAGCGGGAAGCATGCCGCATGCAGTTCAAGCACGCTTGGATTGACCAAGCCTTTGATGGCGATGATCGAGCCCGTGACAGCACTGGCTCGATCAGACGCGAGTTACACCACGATTGGATTGGCTGAGCCGTCCATTGTGATGATCGTGCCGGTGACGTAGCTGGCACGGTCAGACGCCAGATACACGACAGTATCAGCGACTTCTTCTGGCGTCGCTAAACGTCCGAGTGGCACCTTGGCTGTCGCTTGTTTTAACGCCTCAGCTTCGCTGATTTTTTCGTGATTGGCAGTGACTTTGATGCCTTCTTTCAAACGTTCAGTCAGCGTCGCGGCGGGGTTCACAGCGTTGACGCGAATTCCCATTGGTGCGTAGGCGGCTGCTAAGCCAGCGCTGGCCAGCATCAGTGCGGCATTAGCGCTACCACCTGAGATATGTACCGTCGAAGGCACTTTGCCACCCGCACCAACTACGTTGACGATTACGCCTTTGCGACGCGCACCCATGCGTTTGATCACTGGATCCATCATATTCACGTAGGTGAAAAATTTGGCATCCATGGCGTTGCGCCAGGCTTCAGGTGTAAGGTCGGGCGCGGCCTTGCGTGCGGCTGCACCGGCAGAGTTCACCAACACATCTACGGGGCCCATGGCTTTTTCGGCAGCATCTAAGGCAGCCAGTGCAGAGGCATCGCTTTTCAAATCGGCGGCAAACACGGCGATGCGGGCAGCAACACCAGGCATTTGTGCAACCAGGGTGGCTTTGGCAGCTTCGAGGTTGGCTTGATCACGTGAGACAAGGCTAACTTTCGCCCCTTCTTCTAAAAAAACTTTGGCACAGGCCAGGCCAATCCCTTTGCTGCCGCCAGTGATTAAAACGTGTTGGTTGGTGAGATGTAAGTCCATGAATGCTCCGACAAAAAATAGAAAAATAGAAAAATAGAAAAAATGAAAAATGAAAAATGAAAAATGAAAAATGAAAAATGAAAAATAAAAACTAAAAAAGTGAAAAGTACTCAGTTAGCAACGACGTCCGCATTACCGTTAATAATGGACGGCGTGCATGGTTTGATCTTGATCTGAATTTGGTAACCGTTGCATGGTTCTTACAAACGTAAAACTACTGGCCTTAAGTCATAGTGGTCAGTTAGCGAGCCTCAGGTTCTATTTCAGGTTGTGTCCCAATGACCCCCGCTTGATGTAACTCTTCGATCTCTTGTTGGGTATAGCCCGCCGATTTCAAGATCTCAATCGTATCCGCGCCAATTTTGGGCGAGGCTTTGCGCACCCGCAGGCGCTCGCCTTTGAGTGCGATCGGGAGCAGTGCAACGCGGGTATCGATCTCGCGACCGGCGCCGGTGTTGTCCGCTGCAACCGTCATAGGGGCCAAGCCGCCTGTCGCTAACAAGTGCGGGTCGTTAAATAGATCGTGGGGGCGAGTGATCGGCGCGTAGGGCAAGGCCGTCTTTTCAAAGCGCTGACTTAATTCAGCTGCGCTGAAATCGGCAAAGCGTTTACGTAGTTCAGCCGTGAGCCAAGACCGCACGCGTACGCGATCATTATTGCTGCCTAGGCGCGGATCACTTTTTAAATCATCAAAGCCAAACTCTTCGCACAAAATGGCCCATTGGGTATCGCTGACAGCGGCCAAAAATATTTGCTCGCCATCTTTGACTGTGAAGACATCGTAAACCCCCCAAGCGCTAATGCGGTTTGGCATGGGATTAGCTGGCTTGCCGGTGACGGCATACTGCAACATGTGCTGGGCCACCAAGAACACATTGTTTTCAAACAATGCACTGGCAACTTGTTGGCCTTGGCCGGTGCGCGCCCGTTGTTGTAACGACGCTAACACTCCAATCGCACCAAACATACCGCCCATGATGTCGTTGACGCTTGATCCTGCACGAAGCGGTTGCCCTTCGGGGCCTGTCATGTAGGCGAGCCCACCCATCATTTGCACCACCTCGTCAAGCGCTGTGCGATGATCGTAGGGGCCAGGTAAAAAACCTTTGTGTGATACGTAGATCAGTTTTGGATTGAGCTTGCTTAAGGCGTCATAGCCAAAGCCTAACTTATCCATCGTGCCGCTTTTAAAGTTTTCGCTAAAGACGTCAGCGTCAGTCAGTAGCTTCAAAACGATTTCTCGGCCGCGTGGGTTTTTCACATCAATCGCGATGCTTTTTTTATTGCGATTGAACATCGGAAAAAAACCAGCCCCCGAACCGAGCAATTTGCGGGTGTTATCGCCAGCCAGAGGCTCAACCTTAATGACCTCTGCCCCTAAATCGCCCAAAATCATGCCACAGGTCGGCCCCATCACCATGTGGGTAAACTCAATGACGCGTAGTCCCTCGAGTGGTAGGGGTGCTGACATCAGAATCCTTTGTGTTCAGAACGGTTAGCCGCTTGTTATACCATTGAGGCTGCCCTTGATTCTTGTTGTTTCGTGTGAGGTTCTTTTATGCAGCGCAGCATTGTGGTTAAAAAAGTAAATTATCTGGATCCGACAGATCGTCAGGCCTTGATCAGCGTGCTTGATATGTATGCGTGCGACCCGATGGGCGGGGGCGAGCCCTTAGCCGACGAGGTCAAAGCCCGATTGTGTGATGACTTGGCTCGGGTACCCGGGGCGGTGAGCTGGCTGGCTTGGCTTGACCAGCAACCCGTCGGTTTACTCAATGCTTTGCAAGGCTATTCATCCTTTAAGGCCCGGCCGTTGATGAATGTGCACGACATCGCAGTCGACCCCGCTGAGCGGGGCAAAGGCATCGGTCAAGCTTTACTCAAGGCCTTAGAAGAGCATGCCCAGCAGCTAGGCTGCTGCAAACTGACGCTTGAGGTCTTGAGCGGCAACGGCGTCGCCAAACAGTCGTACGCGCGCTTTGGCTTTGAGCAATATGCGCTGAGCGCCTTAACAGGTCAGGCGCTGTTTATGCAAAAGTGGTTGTGATGCTCAGAAATCGCCGTATCTGCCAATGATTGCCGCACTTTCTACAGATCGTCGTACCCCATAGACCTGACCGTATCGTTCAAATGTTGCGGCCGAGTCTGAGGGGGCTTTTAGAATGACGCCACCGCCCCATTTGAACGAGGGTCAAAGCCACCCTCGAGCACGCCGTTTGCATGTCGGATCAACATCCCAGCATGCCCCACGCCCTCATCCCACGCACCAATCGTTTCAACGTCATGACCTAGCGCACGAAGTTGATCGATGGTGTTTGCGCTAAAGCGACTTTCAAGCTTGAGTGAATCGCTTGACTGCCCCCAAGTGCGGCCCAGCAGCCAACGAGGCCGCTCGATCGCGAGTTGCGGGTGATCGCCAAAGCGTGTCACACGATTAAAAATTGTCGCCTGCGTTTGCGGTTGCCCATCGCCGCCCATCGCGCCATACACCATCACGCTACCGTCGGCACATTGCGCCAAAGCAGGGTTCAAGGTGTGAAACGGTTTTTTGCCTGGTTCAAGGCTGTTGATATGCCCTGGTTTCAGAGAAAAACTGCACCCGCGATTTTGCCAGTTCACACCAGAGGTCGGCAAGACCACCCCCGAGCCAAACTCGTGATAAATACTTTGGATGAACGAGACGGCGATGCCGGCCTGATCGATGACTCCCATCCAGACGGTATCGCCTGGCGAAGTCTTTTGACCCCAGGGCGCGGCCCGTGTCGTATCAAGTTTGGCCGCAAGGGCGTCGATGCGCGCACTTGTTAATAAATCTTGTGGTGCCACCGACATAAATACTGGGTCAGTGAGGTATTGATCCCGAATACTAAACGCCAGTTTTGTCGCTTCGACTTGCGTATGAATAAAGGCTGCACCCTCTGGGTCTTGATCCCAGCCGTGGATACGATCCATGATGCCTAGAATCAATAAAGAGAGCAAGCCCTGTGAAGGCGGCACCATATTAAAGAGTTGGCCTCGCGCAACTGTTGTGTGTAAGGGGTCGACTAGCTTCGCTTGATGGGCGTTGAGATCCGCAAGCGTCAGGGGGCTACCCGCTTCGGCGAGTTCGGCTGCCAGCCTCTTGGCGAGTTTGCCACGATAAAAGGTGTCACAACTTTCTTTAGCGATGAGGGCAAGTGTGTCAGCGAGCTTGGGTTGCTTAAAAATACTGGCCTTGGCTGGCACCATCCCTTGGGGCAAGAATGTACTGGCAAAGCCGCTATGGGGTTCAAGCTCGCTACGTTTTAAAGTGGTGCAGGCCTCTTGGCTTTGCGTGACTGCGATGCCGTTTTGGGCAAAATACATGGCGTCAGACAGCAGGCGCGACAGCGGTAGCTTGCCGTTCAGACACTGTTTTGAGAGTTGGTGTGCGGCACCCCACCCAGAGATGGTGCCCGCCACCGTCAAGGCGGCAACGCCACCGCGAAATGGGATGCTAGAGGTGATGCCGCGTGAGGCGTACCAATCGCGCGAGGCGGCCTGAGCGCTACGACCGCTTGCGTCGATGCCGCCGGGGCGGTTGTTGGGGCCGTTGATCACCCAAAACCCATCGCCGCCAATTGAGTTCATATGGGGGTAGACCACTGCGATTGTCGCAGCCGCTGCAATCATGGCCTCAAGGGCGTTGCCGCCTTCGCGTAATACGGCAACGGCCGACTCTGCCGCCAGCGAGTGTGGGGCGACGGCAATGCCGCGCATACCAAAAATAGATTGGGTCAACATAGCCTCCTGAGAATCATCGTGCAATCATACCTAAAGTGGCTGTATTCAAGCAGTAGCGGCTCGGGGTAAGTGAAGCTAGCCTAAGAGTAAAGTAGGCAGCCTTTTGAAGTAAAGTCGGTTACGCTTGGAAGAAATTAGACTGCCTTATGGTTATTTCAATACGACTAAGGGCAACGGAGTAACATAAGCTATTAATCTTGAGACTAAGAGTTAAACAGCATGAGCGAGTCAGAACAAGACAAAGGCACTCCTGTTTCGGTGGTTATTCGTAATCGCCTAAAAGCGTCTCGCAAGCGCTTTCATGCAAACGATAATATTGCCGACTTCATCCAACCTGGCGAACTCGCCTTGTTGCTTGACGAAGTTGAGACCAAAATGAAGGGCGTGCTTGAGAGCCTGGTGATTGATACTGAGGCGGATCACAACACCAATGACACGGCCCGGCGTGTGGCCAAAATGTACTTGCACGAGGTGTTTGGTGGTCGCTATGCGGGTCAACCGAAGATTACCGAGTTTCCAAACGTCGAGCACTTGAACGAATTAATGATCGTTGGGCCGATTACGGTTCGCAGCGCTTGTAGCCATCATTTTTGCCCGGTGATGGGTAAGGTCTGGATTGGCGTGATGCCCAACGAACATACTAATGTGATTGGGTTGTCAAAGTACGCACGATTAGCCGACTGGATTATGAGTCGTCCCCAAATTCAAGAAGAGGCGGTGGTGCAATTGGCCGACTTGATTCAAGAAAAAACGCAGCCTGACGGCCTGGCCGTGGTGATGAACGCTACCCACTACTGCATGTCGTGGCGTGGTGTGAAAGACCCCGACAGCCGCATGATTAACTCTGTGATGCGCGGTGCATTTTTGAAAGACGCAAATTTGCGTCGTGAGTTTTTATCTCTGATTCGTCGAGAGGATTAAACATGTTAGTTCGTTTGCTTTATGTGAGTCGTGCGCTTGATCCCGAGTCGCCCACTGCAACGCAGTCGATTTTAGATTCGGCGCGTAAGCACAACTCAGCCAACGGCATCACCGGCATACTTTGCTATGGTGGCGGACTATATCTGCAAGCCGTCGAGGGCGGGCGCACACAGGTCAACGAACTTTATGGCTACATCGTTCGCGATCAGCGTCATAAAGATGTTGTCTTGCTTGACTATCAAGAAATCACTGAACGTCGCTTTGGTGGCTGGACAATGGGCCAGGTCAATCTGGCCAAGCTCAATGCCTCGATTGTTTTGAAATATTCTGAAATGCCCGAGCTTGACCCCTATTCTGTTTCGGGCGCGGTGTCGCTGGCGTTGCTCGAAGAGTTGATGCTGACGGCGTCAATCATCGGACGCGCGTAAGACACCGTTCGTTTGAAAGTGTTGAATAATTAAATTAAATAAAGACAGTCAAATTAAACAAGGTGACGATTAATTGAATACCCAAGATCACTCGCTGTCGGTTCGCTTGCTTTTGAATGTGGGTCATGGCCTTGACCATATGTTCTTGCTCATTTTTGCAGCTGCGGTTGGTGTCATCGCCAGCGAGTTTGGTTTTCAAAGCTGGGAAGACCTCATGCCTTACGGGGTGGGTGCCTTCGTTTTGTTCGGCTTGGGCTCAATACCTTCAGGTCGCTTAGGCGATTTGTGGGGGCGACGCCGCATGATGATTGTGTTTTTTGTGGGGATTGGGCTGTCAACCTTGCTCACCGCGCTCACGCAAAATGCCTGGCAAATGGCGATTGCGTTGACGTTTGTTGGTGCGTTTGCCTCGATCTATCATCCGGTTGGTATTCCTCTGCTAGTTCAGAAATCAGCCAATCCTGGCTTGGCGATTGGTGTCAACGGTCTGGCCGGTAACCTGGGCGTGGCCTTGGCCGCCATGCTGACGGGTTTTCTAATTAAGTGGATTGGTTGGCGTGCTGCCTTTGCAGTACCCGCATTATTGGCTGTGCTGTGCGGCATTTGGTTTGCGTATGCCTGTCCGGTTGAGACCGAAGCTCCAGCCAAGCGCAAGGGTGGTGCAAAAGTGTCGTTGACTCCTGCGATGCTGGCGCGCGTGCTTGCTGTCATGACTGTTAGCGCAGCCACGGGTAGCGTGCTGTTTAATTTCACGACTAACGGTAACGGGCAACTGATGTCTGAGCGGTTTCAGGGCGTTGTGTCTGATCCTGCGTTACTAGGTATTTTGCTGGCGATCATTTATGCCGTAGCGTCGCTCATGCAAGTGGCCGTTGGTAAGTTGCTGGATCACTATGCTGTGCGCCCGATTTTTCTGGCAATCGTTTTGTTGCAAATTCCTTTGTTGGTGTTGTCTGCCTACGCGCAAGGTTGGTGGTTATTTGCGGCGTTACTGGGGGTCATGATCTTTATTTTTGGTGCAGTCCCCTTCATTGATGTCATGATTGTGCGCTACGTCGACGATCGTTCACGCTCACGCGTGGCCGGAATTCGTCTCGCAGTCTCGCTTGGAATCAGTTCGTTAGCAGTGTGGTTGCTGGGCCCCGCCGTGAAAGGCTTGGGGTTTGAGACCTTGATGTTAGTGATGGCTGGATTTGCTGCCGCTACGGCGTTTGTCGTGCTGTGGTTGCCTAGCGAGTCCAATTTAAAAACGTCAGCGTGACAAGCACCCGATACCAAACGATGATGCGAAGGCTTAGGTCAGCTTAATGTTTTTGTCCTAGCCTGATATCAGCGATAACATTAAATGATTTCGAGTTAAGGCTGAACATGCTGCAAAAAATTGCCCCTGAAAATATCGCGAGTTTGATGATTGGCTTGTCGCAATGGCGCTATCAGCCAGAGCGGGGCGGCAGCATCACGCGTGACTGGAAGTTTGTCGACTTTAACGAGGCTTTTGGGTTTATGACCCGAGTAGCACTGCTTGCCGAGCTGCACAGTCACCATCCCGAATGGTCAAACGTCTACAACCGCGTATCGATTACGCTGACGACGCATGACGCGGGTGGTTTGTCGTCCCGTGATCTTGATCTTGCGCAGCGTATCGATAGTCTTTGATTTTGCGTAGTATCTTCGGGTAAGCTGTCACCAAGAACTGGTGCACACTTCATCGTGCGCGAGCATCTATAAAAATAAACTCGGAGATATCGTATGGCAAAAGAACTTGTAGGCTTCGTGGGCACCGGTCACATGGGTGGGCCGATGACATTGCGCTTGCTGGCCGCGGGGTATGCCGTCTGCATCTATGACCGTGATCAAAAAGCGGTACAGGCCCTGGTGAAAAAGGGCGCTGTTGCAGCCAAGTCTGCAGCTGATGTGGCTAATCGCGCAGAAACC
>JBIIWK010000392.1:0-2656 GCA_044338955.1 Burkholderiaceae bacterium | reverse complement strand
TCCCTGTGGTGCGGCTGCACTTTACTCGGCGGCGAGGGAAACACAGACCAGTTCCACGTCGTTGCGGACAAAGACCGCTTTTTCAGCGAAGGCCGGATGGGTCCAAACCACTTTACGGCCCATCCCAGGGCTGGTCGGTTCGAGGATTTTGGCACGGCCGGTTTCCTTGTAACCCTCCCGCGTCAGATCTGCCAGGATCAATTCGCCCAGTTCATTGAACAGCACCCAGTGCGGAATGGCTTTCACCGCAAAGAAAGTGCCGGACCCCGGGGTCGATCCCAGCACCGCGGTGGTGGTCCAAAGGCGGGTCCCGGTGGCCGGATCGAAACAACGCAGTTCACCGTCGGCATCGCAGCCAAAGACCAGACCACCATCCACCACCGGCGTGCTGTTCTTGGGGGACAAACCCGTTTTCGGGGTGCCTTCCCAGGCGATTTCCGGAGTGGTCTGATCCGCCTTCAACTTGAGACCGATGGATTTTTTACCCATCCCGCCCATCACCAGAAAATCGCCGGCAAGCCGCGGCGCCATGATGGCCATGCCATAACTGGGAACAAAGGGCACGGTCCAGTAAACCTTGCCAGTCAGGGGATCGAGGCTGTTCAGGGCTTCTCCATGCGACAGAATAATCTGTTCTTTGCCACCGTGGTTGATAAGCACCGCCGGAGCATAGCCCGGCTCCTTGGACGTCAGCGCACGCCACCCTTCCTTGCCGGTTTTCTTGTCGAGAGCGACCACGGTGGTGCCCTCTCCGCCGGGCTTCACAATCACCAGATCACCGGCGACAATGGGGTGGCTGGAAAAACCCCAGATAGGGGAGCTGACCTGATAGCTTTTTTTCAGGTCCATTTCCCAAAGCAGCTTGCCATCGGCAATGGACAGGCAAGTCAGCATTCCTTCCGCTCCCAGGGAGTAAACGAAGTCTCCATCAACGGTAGGCGTACAACGGGGACCGGCGGGAAAACTCAATTCATACGGCGCGTCGTAGGCGTGGGTCCAGAGTTCCTTTCCCGTGGCGGATTCAAAGCAGCGGATCCGTTCCTTGCCCTGGATTTTCGTACGGCCTCCGGGATTGGCGTCCGGGGTGCCCTCGGTGATATCATAATCCATGATAAAAACCTTGCCCGCCGCGACCGCCGGACCGGAATAGCCCCAGCGGACCGGAACCCGCCATTTGACCACTGGACCGGCGGCCGGAAACTTTTCTAACAATCCGGTTTCGTTCCAATGGGAATCGCCTTTTGCGCCCAGCCACTGCGGCCAGTCGTCCGCCTGCAGGCCTGCGGGGGCAAGGAGTAAAACGAGGGAGGCAGCGAGGGGAAATAATTTCATGGAATGGAAAATGGCCAAGGTTGCGGGCGGATTTATTTTTTCGGCCCTTTGGGATCCAGATTTTGTTTGAGGTCATCCTCTTCGACCCGGGAAGTGACGCCCCCCTTAGGCACTTCGGCTCCGGTGATCCAGACCAGAGCATTGAGGACGCTGCGGCGGAAGTCGGAATTGCCCCAGTTGATGTGGAAGTGGCCTCCGGTGAAGCCAAACCCGCGCCCCCCGTCCGGACGCTGCACGGCCCACATCATGGCCTCGGGCCGGCCACTGCCGGCAATGATATGTGGATAGGGCCCTTGAGGGTAGACGTAGGGACCATCCCGGACATCGTCGGAGGGTTTCGCAACGAGAATGGGCGTGAATTTCATCCCATTGACCTCGGAGGGACCCGCCGCGCTGAATCCCGAAACAAACCTCATGTTGAAATACCACTCATCCTTGATCTGGAAGGGTTGCACCCCCTCGGTAATCGGATGGACCGGGAAGCTCTCGAAAGAAGGCTCCCAGATGGGATTGCAGGAGAAAGCGTTTTCGTAATGTCCGCCAATCCAGCGGAGAAATTCCTTTCCCCCTTTGTCTGGCAGCACCTCCACACCGTAATGCATGAATCCGATGCCACAGCCTTTGGCGGCCAGCGCTTCCAGAGTCGCCGCATGATTGCCCTGCACTGCCGGGTGACCGCCCCCACCATCAGCGTAGATGACCACTGCATCCGCATCCTTGAACATGCCTTCATCTACCACCCACCCTTGCTCGCCGAGTTCCACCACCAGACCGGGGACGGAGGAGAGGGACTTCTGCAACAACAGGCTTCCGGCCCGGAATTCATGCATCAATGGAGGATGACTGGGCTTGCCAGCGATCAGGACAAGCTTTCTTTTCCCATCAGGGGTCAGCGCCTGAACTGGAAAGGAGCAGGCGGCAAGGGTCAGCAGGGTGAGGAGGGTTTGCTTCATGGATTACCGGGGATTTATCCACCCGGGTGGCCATAGCGTCAATCCCATTGCAAAAATGCCGCAATTCTGGTTTTGCCGGCATTTTCACTCTCCAGATCATGGGCCCGGATCAACCGGAAGTCCGGCCCTTCCTGCCCGGGCGGCGGACCATCTCCCCCCCAGGTGGCTGGAAAAACATCGACCGATCCCGGTTTGGAGGTAGCAGCACCCGCTCCATATCGCTTCCTGGCTCCATGAAACCATTAGCTTTGACTTAATAGCTGAGTCCGTGTAGTAAGATATCCTTCCATTCCTGCTCCCGAAATTCTTCCAGAAGATTCCCGCCCTTTGAAAGCCCCTGCTTCGCCACAATTTGTCGGGATCGACCTCGG
>JBIIWK010000365.1:0-2660 GCA_044338955.1 Burkholderiaceae bacterium | reverse complement strand
GACGCCATAATGAAGGCGACAGCGCCCATGACGGGCGGCATAAGGGTGCCACCGGTCGACGCACAGGCTTCGATCGAGGCTGCGTAGTGCGGCGAGTAACCCGAGCGCTTCATCGCAGGGATTGTGATCGTGCCTGTTGTCAGAATGTTTGAAATCACACTGCCCGACAAACTTCCCATCAGTCCGCTTGAGACCACGGCCACTTTTGCTGGTCCGCCTCGCGTAGAACCCATTAAGGCTGCCGAGACCCGCATAAAAAAGGTACCGCCACCCGTTACCGTCAAAGCAGCGCCAAACACCACAAAGCCAATCACAAGATTTGCCACCACCTGCATGGGAATACCGATCACGCTTTCAACGCCCATGACATGCGCGCGAATCGTTTCACCGAGATTGTATTCAACGCCCCAAAGAAAGCCAGGCATATAGCCCGCAAAAAGCGGATACGACCCAAACAACAAAACCACTACAAGCAAGGGTGTCCCACCACAACGGCGAATACCCTCTACGATCAACAACAGTAGTGCAGCACACACCAGCGTTGCCTCGATTGGGGCGGAAAAATCCCAGCCTTGCTCGATAATCATTAGACCGTTAAGGCCTAGATAAATCGTCGTACCAATGGCGATCACACCGAGCAACCAGTCGTACCAAGGAGCCGCCGAGACGGCACCCTTGGTGGCTGGATAGATTAAAAATGCCGAGGCAAGATACACGCCAATTAAGTAGTACAGAAAAGAGTTACCCATCGGATCGAAACCCAAGACACGCAACGTGAACGTTTGGTTAATCGACATCAACAGACCCGTCAAACCCAAGACGATGACGGCCCAATACGCCGCTCCGTGTAAGCGGCTGGGAGCATCGACTTGAGGCTGAGAAACTTCAGAGACTGCGTTGACAGCTGCGGTCATGGTTAGGCTTCCGGTTATTTAGAGTTGAGTGACGCAAGTGTCTTGATACGATGACTTTCCCACAACTTGCGAAAATTCTCCTCAGACATATCCTTACCTTCTTTTGTTGCAACGGCCCACGCGGCGATCAGCGCATCGAGTCGCTTGATACGCGCTTGATTCCAAGCCTCGTGTTCAGCAGTCCAAGTGCCACGCTCTTTTAAATAGCGTACGGCTCCCTCATGAAACGGAGCGTCAATCGGTGGTACCCCGGCGATGTCTAGATCCCAGCGTGGCATGACCTGCGTTGCATTTTTATAGCCATCAAAGGTTTGATCGATCGCCTTCAAAAAGTTATAGACTTCATCAGCGCCCATATCTGCGCGGGTCATGAGTATGGGATAGCGATAAGACATCACTTGTGCAGGCTTTTGTACTGACATGCCCGCACCCACTGTTTCTTTAAAGGGAGCAAAAAATGGTGCGATGGCATTCATACGTGCCCAATTGACTTTGTCATCCGCGGGGACACCGACCCAATACAGTCCGCGCGGCGACGACTCTAACTCGTAGAGCTGGCTGGTAGTAGGTGTGGTGCACGTTGCGTCAGCCTGACCCTGCGCCATTGAACTCATCGCGGCCGCGTAGGTCGGAAACACAATGACCTTGACATCTTTAGGCGTGAGCCCGCCAAAGGCCAGATAGGCATCGCATTTCACATTCAACGAAGGATTGCCCGCCACATTTGCCAGACGCTTACCCTTCAAATCACTCACTTGACGGATATTGGCATCGGCAGCGGTCGGCATACCGAGTGCAGCAGGGCGACCCGCCAAAACACGTAGATTTTGGGGGCCCCAGCGCCTGGCTGCAAAATCCTCTGTGCCTTCGGTGGCAAACCACACTTCGGTTGAAAGAAACCCGTAATCAGCACGCCCCTGCAACACCGGTTGTAGCCGTCCAATCGAAGAACCCGAGGGCTGGATACGGATACGCGTATCAAACTTCTTGCCAATCGCATCGGCGATCGCAGAGGCCTCTGCATAGCCCGCAGAGCCCACGTCATAGGCTGTCCACGTCATCGAATCCGGTAGTTTTTGCGCTGAGGCGCTTGCCATACAAGCGGCGATTGCTGTGAGGCAGAAGCTTGCCCTCAGGCGTTTGAAGGTATGTGGCTGGTTCATAGGGATAAGTCCTTTGCAATGATTGACGTTCTTGGATTTTTTGTATAACCGCAATGATTCGTGGGTTCTACACAAAACGCACTGTTTTCGATCGTATAAACATTGACTCGGTGCTCGATACAACACAACAAAAAAATCGCCTCCTTTTTATGAAACCCTTTAGGTTAGCGGAGCATCAGCCGCCTCACCACAACCAAACAACCAGACAAGCGGTCAGACAAAATATCCCAACCGCTTGCGCGCGATAATCTTTTAATAAACCGTAGGGATGCTCCATTCGAAGCATGTGCGATCCCCAGAACAATTGCGCCTGCATCGCGGGTGCCTCACGCCCGACACGAACGGGCCAACACACGCTGACACAGACCAGTGTCAACAGACATAAGGCGGTTGTGAAGCCTACTGTCTCTAAAAAATGGAGCGGCCAACGACCCACTTGACGTTCAATTAAAAATAAAATGCCTAAGCCATGACCGACCAGTAACGCGGCCCAAGCGCCATGTCGATTTGCACCTCGCCAAAACATGCCGCTCAGAAAGATCACGACGACAGGTGGTACAGCGACAGAAAATATTTGCTGCAA
>JBIIWK010000122.1:0-9492 GCA_044338955.1 Burkholderiaceae bacterium | reverse complement strand
GCCGCGCACACGTGTGAACGCAGTATCGCCCGGTATCATCGAAACACCGATGACAACCGAGCTGATTAAGGTGCGTGGCGCAGACTCAATTGAACAGTCTTCGCTCAAGCGCTTAGGACAACCCGCCGAAGTGGCCACTGCGATTGCTTTTTTGTGCAGCAGTGGCGCAAGCTTCATTACCGGTGAGTCGCTGCAAGTTAACGGTGGCTTGCATATTAGCTAGCCGGTGATTAAGTTTGGTTGTTTGCTGACGTAAATTGCGCGTTACCACTACCTGTGGTGTAGCCCTTACTTGCCGCCCAGCCGCCGTCTACTGGCAACACGATACCGTTAACGAACTTCGCTTCGGATGAGCACAGAAAGGCGATGGCATCAGCGATGTCGCCAGGTGAACCACCTTGGGCGCCCATTGGCACTACTTCGTTGAGCCCCCTAATAAATTCTGGATCTTTGTAGTAGCCATCTGTGAGCGGCGTGCGAATCAAGCCTGGTGCAACGGCATTCACGCGAATGCCATCCGCCGCGCAGTCTAAAGAAAGGTTACGAGTCAGGCCGATGATGCCGTGTTTGCTCGAGTTGTACGCAGGGCGATGGGTGAGCCCCATCATGCCTGCAACCGAGGCGATATTCACAATCGAACCACCACCTGTTTTACGCATACGTAGTACAGCCTCGCGTGCGCAGTAAAACGGCCCATTTAAGTTAATGTCGATGACGCGATTCCACTCTTCGGGGTCAAGGTCATAAATTTTTTGCACTTCACGTACGCCGGCGCAGTTCACCAAGATATCGATCTGCTTGAACTCTTGATCAATTGCGGTAAAGGCTTTAGCCACAGAGCGATGGTCAGCCACATCGAACTGTATCGCCAACACCTTTTGCTTGGTCAGTGCACGAACTTTTTCGGCCGCAGCATCTGCCATTTTTTGCGAATAATCTAACGCAACAATCGCAGCGCCACCGCGGGCGAACTTCTCAATAATCGCTAAACCCAGACCTCCCCCTGCTCCCGTCACCACTGCAACTTTATTTTCAAAGTTCATGTTTCTCTCCTGTTTGATTTAAGTGTTATCAACTATTTGATTAAGCGCGTCTGATTGTTTTACTGTCTGTATGTCTTTGTAGCTAAGTGGCTGGTTAAGTATCGCCGATTATTGTTGTTCAGCATGATTTTCCGTCTGAACAAGCATAACTGACTATCTGGCAGTTACGCGGCCCAAGGCATCGGCTCTGTTGATGCACTGCGCAATGCGATTCGCATCGGCCGTAGGGGTGAGGTTGCCGATATAGGGCGCTGCTGCGGTGAGTGTCGCCATTTGCAAGACTTCAGCCTCGGTTGCGTTCTTTGCACCCAGTTGAGCAAGCGTAATGGGTAAGCCTAACGAATGACAAAAGTCGATATGAGCCTGTACTTCGGCTTCAGGGCGCTCTTCAGCCACCAACTGAACGATTGAGCCAAAAGCGACAGTCTCGCCATGTAAAAAAGTACTCATCACGGGATGGGCAGAAAACCCTCGCGTTAAAGCATGCGAGAGTGATAAACCACCGCTTTCAAAGCCCAGGCCACTTAATAAAACGGATGCCTCGACCGCGCGTTCAACGCTTTCGTTCGGGGTGCCGTGGTCTTGAATCTGCTTCAATGCTGGCAGGCCAAACTCGATGATGGTGTCGTAGCAACGTTCGGCGAGCAAACGTGCCGTGGCAAGCGACTCGGTGCCAAAGAAATTCTTCCCTCCTGCTAAATGACATTGAGTCGCCTCGAATTTTTTACTTAAGGCATCGCCCAAGCCCGCAGCAAAGAACCTGGCAGGGGCACGCGCAACGATCGCCGTATCTACCAGTACAACGTCAGGATTACGTGTCAGTCGATCAACCCGTGTCACACGGTGTTGATCGTCATACAAAACAATCAGACGACTTGTGGGCGAGTCGTTCGAAGCAATCGTTGGCACAATAAAGAGCCGAAGGTTATGCGCTTTGGCGATGCCCTTTGCTGCATCAATAGTTTTTCCGCCGCCATAGCCAATGACCACGTCGGCTTGTGTTCGATCCGCTTCAAGCGCGAGTTGTTCAATCGCCTCGCTGGTGCATTCACCCGCGAAGCGAAGCAGGGTCGTCTCAATACCTGCAGCAGAAAGTGGCTTTAGTAATAAGTCACCCACACTCGCGCGCACAAGATCGTCCATCAAGACGATGGGTGTTCCTAATGCAAATTCTCTCAGTAGCTCAGGCAAATGCTGCACCGCATCAGGGCCTTGGAGGTAGCGCCCAGGAAAGCCGATTGTTTTAATCATGGTGCCCCTTTAGGTCAAAAAAATTAGCGCACTACAGCAGGTTGCATCGAGGTTTTCGGTATCGATTGATTGGTGCATATCAGTCGTCATTCATAGTACTATTTCAAGCAAGATGCTTGTGAAAAAATCGACTTAGCTTTGATGCGATTTAGAAATAATAAAAGCTTGAGCATCTCGTCGTTGTGTACGATTGGGTTGCACGGAGAAAAAATATGAACTTTGACTACATCGTGGTTGGCGCGGGCTCGGCCGGTTGCTTAGTGACCAATCGTCTGATTCAAGCAGGGCATTCGGTACTGCTGCTTGAGGCGGGTGGACCAGATAAAAACTTTTGGATTCATTTGCCGATTGGTTACTTTAAAACCATGACGAATCCAAAGTTCACAAGATACTTTGACACTGAGCCCAGCGAAGGAACGGGTGGTCGTAATGTTGTCTGGCCGCGCGGGCGAGTCTTAGGAGGTTCGTCGTCGATTAACGGTTTAATCTACATTCGCGGGCAACACGACGACTACAACGATTGGGCCAAGCAGGGTGCGACGGGTTGGAATTACGATAACGTATTACCGTATTTCAAACGTTCAGAAAATTACATTGGTGGTGAAACACCGTTTCATGGCGCAGCGGGCGAGTTAGGCGTTTCTGAGTTACGTAATGATCATCCGTATTGTGACGCGTGGCTTGAGGCTGCCCAGCAATATGGTTTGCCCGCGAACAAAGACTTTAACGGGCAAACCGATTACGGCGTTGGTGCCTATCAATTATCGATTAAAGATGGTTGGCGCTCATCGGGCGCACGAGCTTTTTTACGCCCAGTGATGAGCAATCCGAAGTTGACGATCGTGACGCACGCGCAAGTGTCGCGTGTGCTGTTTGAAGGTAAGGTTGCCTGCGGCATCGAATGGATTGAAAACGGCGAAACCAAACAAGCCCAAGCTGATCGTGAGGTGCTGTTGTGTGCGGGCGCGCTACAGTCACCGCAGTTACTTCAGCTATCTGGCATCGGCCCAAAAGCGCTGTTGCAAGAACACGGTATCGCAGTGGTCGCTGATTCGCCTGAAGTAGGTGAAAATCTGCAAGACCATTTTCAGGCGCGTGTGATCGTTAAGCTCAAGAAAAAAATGTCGATTAACGACCAAGTGCGTAACCCGTTTGAGCTTGTCAAAATGGGTTTGCAGTGGTTGTTTAAGAAAAGCGGGCCACTGACGGTGGGTGCGGCGCAGGTGGGTGGCTTAGCGCGCACTAAACACGCGCGAGATAATCGAGCGGATGTTCAATTGTTCGTCATGCCTTTATCGCTCGAGAAGTCGGGCGATCCGTTGCATGATTACTCTGGGTTCAGTGCAGCCGTATGCCAGTGCAGACCGGACAGTCGAGGCCGTTTGTCGATTCGCTCAACCGACCCCTACGATCAACCAAAAATCGAACCCCGCTATTTTTCAGCTGAGCATGATCGTAAAGTGATTGTCGCTGGCCTTGAAATGCTGCGGGACATTTACGCTCAACCAGCCTTCAAAGATCTGTGGGATGTTGAAACCATGCCCGGTGATACGGATTTGTGGGCCTTTGCGCAAACGCGTGGGGGCACGGTGTATCACCCAAGCGGCACCTGCCGCATGAGCGATGACGGGCACTCGCCAGTAGATTCACAATTGCGCGTTCGCGGAGTAGAGCGCCTACGCGTGATTGATGCTTCAGTGATGCCGACCGTCGTGTCTACCAACACCAACGCGGCGACCTATATGATCGCCGAGCGTGGTGTTGAGATGGTGTTGAGCACAGCGGTGCAGCGCTAGGCCCTATATCGGATCTCCAAGCTTGGTGGTTCAAGGGTGTCTTGCCACCGCTTACAAGCCCAACGTTCTGTGTTAGTCGGGCTAGTCTATTCGAAAGCTCAGCTCGGTTTCCAGCCCTTGGGTACGCGTGGTTTTTTGATTTTAGAAACTTCGCAAATCACATCAGCGATCCCCGAAAAATCAATCGCGCCAAACTCGGCTGCACGAGCCTGACTAAAGGATTCGTGTACCGCTGCCGCAACGGGCATGGGTACCTTGGCGGCATGCGCGGCATTGACCACAAGCGATAAGTCTTTATGGGCCAGGTCAATGGTAAAGCCAGGTGTCGTGTCGCCCGCCAAAACTTTATTCGGAAAATTCATTCGCAGTTGGCCATTGTTAGCCGAAGTGCCTAGCAACACTGCCAGTGTCTTGGTGATATCCAAACCAAAGCGCTGCGACAGAGCTAAGGCCTCGCCATTCACTTGGGTGAGGGTGATCGCAACATAGTTATTGACTAACTTGGTTCTGCCACCGGTGCCAACGGGCCCGCAGTGAAACGTTGAGTTACCCATAGCATTCAGAAGTGGGGTGACGGTTTTAAAGTCAGCGTCAGAGGCGCCCACCATAAACAAGCACTCAGCGCGGTCGGCATGTTCAGCCAAACGTCCCACCGGGGCATCGACCATGGTCAGCCCATGTTTGTGTGCCTCGGCACTGAGACGATCAGTCGCCAGCGGATCGATGGTGCTCATGTCCATCAGGATCGTACCTTTTGCTGCATTCGCAAAAATTCCGTCGGCTCCGTAAGACAGCTTTTCAACTTCAATCGAACTTGGCAGCATCGTGATCACAATGCTGCAACTGCGCGCGACGTCGGCGACGCTTTGGCCAGCTGTGGCGCCTAAACTTACCAACTCGGCGACGGCCTGCTGATTCAGATCCAGTACGATAAGGTCAAAGCCTTTCTTTTGCAGATGAGAGGCCATGGGTTTACCCATGCGGCCTAAGCCGATAAAGCCGATTTTTGTTGTCATTTTGAGTCTCCGAGTAAATGCGTGGCGTTTTACTAGTATAAACAGGTCTATCAATTTTTAATGAATCAATCATCCGAGCGTAACTCATGCTGACCAAACGTTTTTTTGGATTTTTCGCTTTATTTTTACTCTTAGTGACATCGCTGGGTGCCCAGGCGCAAGAGAACTATCCAAATCGACCCATTCGGTTTGTGTTGGGTTTTCCGGCGGGTGGCGGCACTGATAGTATTTTGCGCTCGCTTGCTGCAAAATTGGCTGAAAATTTAGCGGTGTCAGTCATTGTTGAAAACAAACCCGGTGCCAACGCAAATATTGCGGGTGAGTTTGTTTCAAATGCTGCCGCAGATGGTTATACATTTTTGTACAACACGTCATCGCTCATTTTGAGTCCGCATCTGTATGCAAAATTGAATTACGACTATACGCGTCAACTCACACCGGTTGCACTGACAGCTAACATCCCGTTTGTGCTCGCTGCGCATCCGTCCGTGCCAGTAAAGACTGTGCAAGAGTTTGTGGCCTATCTAAAGAACAATCCAGATAAATTGAACTATGCCTCTGCAGGCGAAGGTAACGTGACGCATTTGGCGACGGTGCTTTTTTTGAATAGCGTAGGCGCGCAGGCACGGCACATCCCCTATAAAGGCGAAGCACCAGGCTTGATCGATTTGGTCGGTGGGCAAGTGCAATTTATGCTTGGTAATTCAAATTCTCTGATCCCCTACATTCAACAACAAAAACTGAATGGTCTTGCTGCGGCAAGTTTGAAGCGCATGCCAGCGATCCCCTCTGTGCCAACCTTGAACGAGTCGGTATTACCTGGGATTGAGTACGGTGCCTGGTCTGGAGTGATGGCACCGGCTAAAACATCGCCTGCCGTCATTGAAAAAATGAATATTGCGTTGAATCAGGCTTTGCAAGACCCTGCACTGCGTGAAAAAATTATTCAATCTGGTGCCGAGGTGCGTGGCTCAACGGTGCAAGAATATGCTGCTTTTTTACAAACTGAGTCGCAGCGCTGGGGTAAGGCAATAAAAGACGTAGGGCTAAAGCCAGAGTGATATGGTTTTATCGGAGTGCGCGAAAATCTGCCCCGTGAGGGCGAGTATGAACGGTGATCTTGTCTGAAAAAACTTGAGATATTGAAATCTCGTTGTGTGTAAAGACAGAAACGAGTGAGGCAAACAATGAAAAAAACATATCAAATCGCAGTGCTGCCAGGCGATGGCATCGGCCAAGAAGTCATGGCAGCGTCGCTGGCCGTATTAGACGCTGTTGAAAAACAGCTCGGTGTTCAGTTTGATACACGCACCTATCCTGCAGGTGCACAACACTATCTGGATTCGGGGGAGTCGCTGCCAGAGCCAACGTTAGCGGCCTGTCGTGCTGCTGATGCGATTCTGTTTGGCGCCATGGGCTTGCCTCATGTCAGAGGGGCTGACGGCACAGAGATTATTCCGCAGCTCGATATTCGCTTCGCCTTAGATTTGTATGCAGGCGTTCGTCCGATCAGAACATTTCCGGGTTTGCCCGTGCCTTTGGCGAATCCACTGGCTAGCAAAATCGACTTGGTGCTGATTCGAGAAAATACCGAAGGGCTGTTTTATTCACGTGGGCGCGGCCGCGCCGAGGGTGATGAAGCGGTGTATGACACCATGAAAATCACTCGTACCGGCACAACGCGTGTATGCGACTTTGCTTTTAAGTTGGCTGAGTTACGAAAAAAAACCGGTCGGCCTGGCCACGTCACGAGCGTCGATAAAGCCAATGTGTTTCAGTCGATGGCATTCTGGCGTACGATTTTTGAATCTTGTGCCAAGCGTTATCCTGCCATCGCAACGGATAGTGCATATGTTGATGCGATGGCGCTCAATTTGGTGCTAAAGCCTTGGGCTTACGATGTGTTGGTCACCGAAAATATGTTTGGCGATATTTTGTCTGACCTGATCGCGGGTTTGGTCGGCGGCATGGGTATGGCTCCTTCAGGCGATATTGGTGATCATCACGGGCTGTTTCAACCGGCTCACGGCACGGCGCCTGATATCGCAGGCAAGGGCATCGCCAACCCCACTGCCATGATTTTGTCAGTGGCGATGATGCTTGAGTGGCTCAGCGACCGTCACGACGATTCGCGTCTGCAAGATGGGGCGCTTGCGATTCAACGTGCTGTTGAAATTTCGTTTGCCAACAATATTGTCAGGCCCGCTGAGTTTGGCGGCAAAAGCAATACGGCCGATATTACGAAAGCTGTGATTGCTAATTTGAAGTAACTAAGGCTGGCCGGTGGGACTGCAAAGCAGAGATCGTTAACAAGCAAGGGTCGCGAGTCTCGTCTTGGTTTGCTTGAACAACGCCAGGTTCTTGGCCAAGCGGGGCGTGCAGGGCGATTAATGCCAAACTCAAATTAAGGGTAAGATAGAAACCAACGTGCATTAATAAATCATTCAACATCAATGATTTAGCAGCACACTTCTTGTCGAAGCCGCATTTGAACGCCCCACAACGCCCGCTTTACGGCATTTTACTGATCTTGGTCTCGTGCCTGTTATTTTCGAGTCAAGACGGTATCTCTAAGTATTTGACACTTTTTTACTCGCCGATTTTGGTGGTTTGGATGCGGTTTGTGATCCAAATCTGCCTGACGGCAGCGGTGTTTGTGCCTCGCATGGGCATGTCGATTTTGCATACCAAGCAACTCAAGCTCCAACTCGCACGGGGTGTGTGCATGGTGACAGCGAGCGTGAGTTTTGTGGTTGGCTTGCTATATGTGCCAATCGGTGAAGCCACTGCCGTGGTGTTTTTATCGCCCATGCTGCTCACCTGGTTTGCCGGCAAAATCCTCAAAGAAAAAATCATGCTTGGGCAATGGATCGCCGTTTGCAGCGGGCTGATCGGCGTGATGGTGATCGTACGCCCAGGTAGCGCCTTGTTTACCCCAGCAATCTTGTTGCCCTTAACGGGTGCCTTCAGTATGTCCATGTTTCAGTTGCTGACACGCCGTTTATTGACGACCGATCATATCGTTTCAACAAACTTTATTACGGGTGTTTTTTCTACGATCGTCATGAGTTCGTTGGTGTGGTATTTCTGGGAAACCCCAACGTTGCCACATTTTTTACTGATGCTCGTAGGTGGTTCGTTCGCGACGATCGGGCACTTACTGCTGACGTATTCGTATCGGCACGGCTCGGTGGTGATGCTTGCCCCGTTTAGCTATGCACAGATTGTATTTTCGTCGACTGTGGCGTTTTTATTCTTCGGTCATATCCCAGACGATCTGACGATGGTTGGGATGGCCATCATTATCTTAAGTGGTGCAGGTCTGGTGTGGTGGCAGCGGCGTTAATTCAACCTCGCTTCAGTGCCTGCCAGCAATAGCCCGCCGGATGAGGCTCGGTGGTTTCAACTCGAATGCCTTCATTCCATTTTGCCATGCGTTCTGACCGCGCAAAAGAGCCTACCTTTAACTGACCAGCGTTCCAGCCTGTTGCCAGATGCACGATGGCAACGTCTTCAGTTTCGCCTGAGCGAGCCGAGACGATGGTGGCATAGCCTGCTTGCTGGGCCGCCTTGAACGCAGCATAGGTTTCTGTAATCGTGCCGGCTTGATTTGGCTTAATCAAAACTGCGTTGCAGGCTTTTTGTTGTGCGGCTTCGTGAACGAGTTTGGCATTGGTCACCAAGTAATCGTCACCCACAACCTGTACTCGACCTGCAACGGCTTTGGTAAAGGCAATCATACCCTTGCGATCATCTTCAGCGACGGGGTCTTCGATTGAGACGATTGGATACTTATCTAACCACTTTAATAATTTTTCGATGAGACCGTCTGAATCAAGTTCTTTTTTCTCGAGGCCCAGGGTGTAGCGTCCGTCGTGGCCAAACTCTGAGGCGGCAATGTCGAGCGCAATGCTCACGTCTTGGCCTGGTACAAAGCCGGCGGCCTCAATGGACATGACCAGGACATCAAGTGCTTCTTCGTTGTGCGCAAACGCAGGCCACCAGCCACCTTCATCAGCGATGCCTTGGGATGAGCCGCGTTGCTTCATCAACAGGCCGGCATGGCGATACACCTCGGCAGTCATCTCCATGGCTTGCGCAAAGCTGCGAGCGCCCGTTGCGATCACCATAAAATCTTGAATGTCTACACGGCGATCTGCATGCGCGCCTCCGCCAAAAATTTGGATTTGTGGCAAAGGGAGTTGAACGACAGCATCTTTCGCTAAATAGCGCCAGAGTGGTAAGTGCGCATCGGCCGCTGCGGCATGTAGGACCGCTAACGAGGTGGCAATCAAGGCGTTGCCACCCAAGCGTGACTTGTCAGCGGTGCCGTCTAAAGCGATCAGTAAGGCATCTATTTTTTCTTGCTCAGTCACATCCAGACCA
>JBIIWK010000364.1:0-2668 GCA_044338955.1 Burkholderiaceae bacterium | reverse complement strand
ATCGCCTGGTGGGAAGAATACACACGTGGGCAAAACGGTCAGTTCAATGGTGTGGTGGCGCCTGGCAATCAAGCAGGTGGCTTAGCGAATATTTTTGAAAAGTCATTGGGCTCGGCCATGAAGGGTGGTAGCACACCCCTGCAACAAGTGTACGAGTACGCTGAACAAATCACTGAGCCAGGTTTTGTGTTTATGGATTCGCCTGGCTACGACCCCTGCGCCGTGACGGGTCAGATCGCGAGTGGCGCAAATATTATTTGCTTTACGACAGGCAGGGGATCGATGTTTGGTTCTAAGCCGTCTCCGACCATCAAACTTGCCACCAACACGCCGATGTTTACGCGTCTTGAAGAGGACATGGATATTAACTGTGGCAGGATTTTGGATGGCTTGGTCGACGTTCAAGAAATGGGCCAAGAAATTTTTGAACATATTTTACGTACCGCATCAGGAGAGAAATCTAAAAGTGAGTTGCTCAATTTAGGCGACAACGAATTTGTGCCATGGCACTTAGGAATTGTGAGTTGAGCTAATAACTGGTGAAGTCAACAACCAGAAACGCAGCTCGGTAAAAAGAGCCGATCGCAATCCTTGAAATGTCTTAGTCTAGAAGTCGTTTCTGCTGTAGGGATTAGAGAAATCGAACTGTCATCGTTCCGTGTTCTAATCCGCGGCATGATTACTGTCGTTATAGCTTCTTATAGATACGGACACCTTGCAGCCCATTGCATCGAGTCGCTACTCTCTCAAACCACTCCTCCTGCAAAAATTTTATTTGTCGATGACGGCGGGTTAGATTGCAAGCATTTACCAAGCTTGTACCCAAGCGTTGAGTACACGCTCAGGCCCGATAACTTGGGCGTTGTCGTTAACTTTCAAGATATGCTGTCTAAAGTCGACACAGAGTATGTGCTTTTTATTGGCGCCGATAACTGGTTGCGTTCAGACGCCATCGAGTTGTTATCCAGTGCAAGGGCCGATATTGTGACGTATGACATTGTTGTGACGGGTGAACTGAAAGACGAAATTTTAACGCGCGTGCCTGGCCAAACCTTACCTTATCAGGGCGACTTGTATTGGGATCGTCAAGCGCAGCATCACGGGTCAATGATGTACCGCACAGCTTTTGGTCAAAAGATTGGGTATCAAAAGAAAGATGAAGATGGCGTGCATCCCCAAGAAGATTGGAACCTTTGGGATAAGATGCTTGAACAAGGCGCCACAGTTGCTAGCCTCAAAGAGGGTCTTTTATTCTATAGAAGACACCGCGAAAATTTTTTGAAATATTCTCACTAAGCTTCATGCGGATTATGTAAGGGCAGCTTAACAAATGAATATCAATGCTGATTACAGTCAGAGGGTCACGCTGAACCATCATGACCTTCCCTGGGTTTCTAGCCCCGAGGCAGGGGTAGATAGAAAAATGCTCGATCGTTTGGGCGGTGAGGTGGCCAAAGCGACCTCAATCGTTCGCTATCTACCGGGATCCAAGTTCAAAGTTCACACGCATGAATTCGGTGAAGAGATCTTAGTGTTGGATGGGGTGTTTAGCGACGAGACCGGTGATTATCCTGCAGGCACATACCTCATGAGCCCGCCCGGTTCTTCTCATGCACCGTTTAGCGAGTCTGGCTGCACGCTCTTTGTAAAGTTGCGGCACCTTGGCCCCGAGCAAGTCGAGCGCGAAGTCATTGATACCAAAACGTCGCCCTGGTTTCAAGGGATGGTGCCAGGCTTGAATGTCATGCCACTCATGCGACAGGGCAGTGGGTCAACATTAGTGCGCTGGGCACCGCAAACGTATTTCAACCCCCACAGGCATTTTGGCGGCGAAGAAATCTTTGTCGTGGAAGGCGTCTTTGAGGATGAACACGGTCGCTATCCGGCAGGGTCGTGGCTCAGAAGCCCACACCTAAGTGCGCACCAACCCTTTAGTAAAGAAGGTTGCACGATCTTTGTGAAGACTGGACATTTGCTGATCTAGACTTGCGATCGTCACCACGGCAGATGCTGCGATTAAAGTGCTTTAATAAGCATCTAAATCATCCGATAAATAAACAAAAATTCTAGGAGCGCAGCGATGCCTGATTACACCAACCGTTTTAAGCAATCGTTAAAAGCCGGCAAGGCGAACATTGGTTTGTGGATTTCGATCCCAGATGCCTTCACCACCGAGATTTGTGCAACGGCAGAATTTGATTGGATGTTGCTGGATGGCGAACACACACCGACGGATCCGTTGACCATCATGTCGCAATTGCAAGCCTGTGCTGCATACAACACGCAAGCAGTTGCTCGCCCTCCGATTGGCGAAACGCATCTGATTAAGCAGCTGTTAGATTTAGGTGTGCAAAGTTTGCTGATCCCGATGGTTGATACAGCAGAGCAGGCCGCTGAGTTGGTCAAAGCGGTGCGCTATCCGCCCCATGGTGTTCGCGGCGTAGGCTACGGCTCGGCACGCGTGTCGCGTTGGGATTCGCGTAAAGATTACGTGAAGGGCGCTAATGACGAGATCTGTTTGTTGGTGCAAGTTGAAACGCAAACAGGCTTGAATAATCTTGAGGCGATCTGCGCCGTTGAAGGTGTAGATGGCGTATTTTTAGGCCCGTCAGATTTGTCTGCGGCGCTCGGTCATTTAGGAAATCCAGGCCACCCGGATGTGGTCGCG
>JBIIWK010000362.1:0-2672 GCA_044338955.1 Burkholderiaceae bacterium | reverse complement strand
AAACTTTGGGCTTACTAACAAACGATCACCCCATTTGCCAAAACACATGCGCACGTTCGCGTGCGAGAAGCTTTCGACTAACTGGGTAAAGACCACGATCAAGACAAACTGCCCAGGCTTGACGCCAATCAACTGCGCCACCAGCACTAACACTGTGTCGCGCAACAAGCTATCGAGTAAATGGTTACGGTTGTCGCTCCACATGGTCATTTGACGCTGACTGTGATGCACCGAGTGCAGGCCCCAAAACCAGTTAAAACGATGTTGCGCACGATGATAAAAATAGTCAACGGCATCAAAGACCAACAAATACAGTAACAAGCTTACGATCGCGCCGTCAGTGACGCCAGGCCAGATCCCATCGAGATGCCAAGGGGTAAAGCCCAGTAAACGTGCCTGACCAGAGAGCGCGTCCCACAGTGGATCAATCAGAAAAAACAGACCCAGTCTAAACACCCCTAGGCGATGAATCAGTGTGTATAAAAAATCGATGCGAATCTGCTGACGATCACGCACGGGCTCGGCAGGCCACACGCGTTGCATGGTGCCGAAGACAACGACCAGTAAGGCAATTTGCAACAAGCCAATCAGTAGCCACATCGTGCCGTCGTAGGCGTCTTCAATCACGCTACCCATGCCCGTGTGAAACAACAGGGGCTGCACCAATGACTCAAAGAGCCACTGTTGTGTTTGGTCAAAGAATTCAATAAGTTGAGTCATCGCCTTTGTATATCCTTTGTCTCGCCAACAGCCAGAGACTCAATTATCGAGGCACCCGCGCTTGGCAAGCTCGAAAGACCCTCAGGTTGCTCGACAAGCCGTGCGCGCGTGTCAATCACGTTCGCAGCACCTGCACAGGTAACAGACGCATCGCCACCGCGCTTAACTGGGCTTGCACACACATCAGCTTTCAACTTGAGCACCTGAATTTTCTCACGATAGGCTGGGTGCGAATCCATGGTCGCAAAACACAAGCCCTTTTTTTTCAAGCCCTCAATTAAAGGCTCAAGTACTGCCGGCGCCCAAGGATCTTGCCGCGACCAAATCCCTAAGTGCGCCACCAAAATATCGCCGCTACGAATGTTACGCAAGGCGCGCTCAAGCAATAACGTATTGGGATACTGATCGCTTGGTAATTCGTCACCCAAAAAACCTGCGGGTGCCCAGCCTACGTGTTCGTAGCCGCAAGCTTGCGCGGCCCGTAGTAAGGCAGGTGAAGTTTTGCCGCCGGCTGCACGAAACAGCGGCAAGATTTTTTGACCGGTCATTTCTTCAAAGCGCTTTGCTGGGCGGCCCAACTCTTCGCAATACTGGGCGCCTGTCCAAGTAAAACTTTTTCCAGGCTGCGGCCCGGCGCTTGGCCGCATTAAAAATCGACCGTCTGCTGTGTCGCTTAACCAGTACACGTGGTCAAAAGTGTGCGAGCCAAAGGCATGGCCTTGCTCGGCTAGCGCCCTCCACCAAGGCGCCCAAACCTCATCGAGGCTTGTACCGCCCGTGCGTGTGGGTTCATTGGCCAAAAAGAAAGTCGCGCGCACTTGTTGCCGCGCCAGTACCTCAGCCACTAAGGGGGCAACCTGCATGTGTCCGGTGTCAAACGTTAGATACACCGGCCGCTCGCAAGCTGGGGGTGCATTGGACGAGGCCGGCGAACCTAGCAAGGCGGTCGCGCAAGACGACAGCCCCAAGCCCAACAAAGTCTTATAGACGGCTCGCATGATTCAGCGTCCAGACGCCGTGCGGCGACTTACCCACCTGCACTTGTTGGGTAATGGTTTTTTTCTCGATATCGAGCGCGACCAATTTGCCTGCCCAACGTGCTGTAAATAACAAGGTCTTACCGTCGGCGAGCATTTCCATGCAATCAGGGCCTGCAGGGGTTTTGTACGTATCGACCACACTCAGTGTGGTCACATCAATGCGGCTAATTGTATTGGCGCTGCGATTACTCACAAATACATGCCGCTTGTCACCTTGCGAGCGAAACGCGTGCGCACCCTCGCCGGTGGGGATGCGCTTTTTCAAGACCGCTTTTGCACCCGATACGTCGTACACCTCAACCTCAGAGGCCCCGGTTAAGCCAATGAGCAAGGTCTTATCGTCGGGTGCAAGATACAAATCCGCAGGCGTCTTGCCAGTCGGGATTGTCCAGAGCGGTTTTTGCGTGGCCAGATCAACCGCCATCAACTCGTGACTATCTTGCAAGGTGAAATACGCTGTAGTGCTTTTGCTGTCGATCGCGATATGACTAGGCGTTTTGCCCGCGGGCAAGCGCTTGACCAGATGCATTTGAAACTCGCCGTTTTTGTTTTCCCAGCGATAGATGTCGACGTGGTTTAAGCGATTTGCCGCCGTCACAAACCATTTCATGTCAGGCGAAAAGCGCAAATGGTACGGGTCTAAGATATTTTTCAGCGTACGCTGTACTTCGCCGGTATTGGGATCTAAAAACGTAATTGAATCACCGGCAGCGTTTGCCACCATGACCGATTTGTTATCAGGTGTCAGATACAAATGATGGGGCTCTTTGCCCACCGGAACCCGCTTGATTTCTTTGTAGGTGACTGGGTCAATCACGCTGACGTTGGCGTTGAGTGAGTTGAGCACCAAAATGGGCGGGGCTGCATTTGCCATCGCAGCGAAAAACAGACTGAGGCTGGCGCTTAAGGGAA
>JBIIWK010000384.1:0-9521 GCA_044338955.1 Burkholderiaceae bacterium | reverse complement strand
GCATTTTGACGCACC
This sequence comes from Burkholderiaceae bacterium, assembly GCA_044338955.1. GTDB lineage: Bacteria > Pseudomonadota > Gammaproteobacteria > Burkholderiales > Burkholderiaceae_B > Zwartia. Next base: position 9,506 of record JBIIWK010000384.1, on the reverse strand, counting down.
ACCCCAGAAAAGCACGCTGGGGCAGACGACAAAATTTCAACCTTATTCTTCGGTTGCCTCGGGTGCTTCAGCAGCAACTGGGGCATCTTCAAATGGATTGGCTTGCTGACGGGCGGCTTCACGCTCTGCCGCTTCGAAAGCTTCTTTATCCTTGCGCGCTACGTGGTAAGCCATTCCGGTACCAGCTGGAATCAAGCGACCCACAATGACGTTTTCTTTCAAGCCACGTAACTCATCGCGCTTGCCCATAATGGCAGCCTCGGTAAGAACACGGGTGGTTTCCTGGAAGGACGCCGCTGAAATAAACGAATCTGTCGACAACGAGGCTTTTGTAATACCAAGCAGAATGTTGTCGTACGTTGCTGGCCGCTTACCGGCTGCTTCCATACGATCGTTTTCATTCAGTAACTCGGCACGCTCAACCTGCTCGCCAGTAATGAAGGACGTGTCACCTGCGTCAACGATGTTAATCCGACGCAACATCTGGCGAACGATCACCTCAATGTGTTTGTCGTTAATCTTCACGCCTTGCAAGCGGTAGACGTCCTGCACTTCGTCGACAACGTAGGTTGCCAAACGCTCGATGCCTTGCAGACGCAAGATGTCATGTGGGTCGGCTGGGCCGTCAACAATCATCTCGCCTTTATTGACCACTTGGCCGTCATGCACAAGCACTTGTTTCTCTTTCGGGATCAAGAACTCATTGGCTTCGCCGTCGAGGTCTGTAATGACCAAGCGCTGCTTACCCTTCGTATCTTTGCCAAACGAGACGGTACCCGTGATGTCAGCCAGCATGCCGGCGTCTTTCGGTGAACGCGCTTCGAACAATTCGGCAACACGTGGCAAACCACCTGTAATGTCGCGGGTCTTTTGCGATTCTTGTGGAATACGCGCCAAGACTTCACCGACTTGAACTTGCTGCCCGTCACGCACGGTAATTAGTGCGCCAACTGGGAAAGAAATGTTCACTGAGTGATCAGTACCGGCGATCTTGACCTCTTCGCCTGTTTCACCAATCAGCTTGATCTGTGGGCGCATTGCAACTTTGCCGCCACGCGTTTTAGGCGTAATCACGACAAGCGTTGAAAGGCCGGTCACATCGTCAACCTGCTTGGCGACGGTGCCGCCTTCTTCGATATTTTCGAAGCGCACAGCACCTGCGTACTCAGACACAATCGGACGAGTCAGAGGATCCCAAGTTGCCAAGCGCGCGCCGGCTTTTAGTACATCGCCGTCTTGAACTTGCAGCGTTGCACCGTAAGGCACTTTATGACGTTCGCGCTCACGATCGTTATCGCCATAAATCACCAACTCGCCTGAACGCGAAATCGCAACGCGTTCTTTCTTTGGATTGGTGACATAGCGCATCGTGCTAGCAAAACGCACCACACCATTTGACTTGGTTTCAACACCGCTGGCCATGGCCGAGCGCGATGCTGCACCGCCAATGTGGAAGGTACGCATTGTCAACTGCGTGCCTGGCTCACCGATTGACTGCGCAGCAATCACACCGACTGCTTCGCCAACGTTGACCAGATAGCCGCGACCCAGATCACGGCCATAGCAATGTGCGCACAGACCATGCCGTGTTTCGCAAGTCAGTGGTGTACGGACACGTACTTCGTCAACGCCGAGCTTGTCGATATAGTCAACCAGATCTTCATCAAGCAAGGTGCCTTGATGAATGGCTGTTTCTTGCGTATCAGGATTCACAATATCTACGGCCGCAACACGGCCCAAGATACGCTCGCGCAAGGGTTCGATGACTTCACCGCCCTCGACCAACGCCTTCATTGTGTAGCCGGCCGTGGTGCCGCAATCGCTGATGGTGATGACCAAGTCTTGCGTCACATCAACCAGACGACGTGTCAGGTAACCAGAGTTGGCGGTCTTCAGTGCCGTGTCAGCCAAGCCTTTACGAGCGCCATGGGTTGAAATAAAGTACTGAAGCACGTTCAGGCCTTCGCGGAAGTTAGCCGTAATCGGTGTTTCGATGATTGAGCCATCAGGCTTAGCCATCAGACCGCGCATACCAGCCAGCTGACGAATCTGTGCTGCTGAACCACGCGCACCAGAGTCGGCCATCATGTAAATCGAATTAAACGACTCTTGGCGTACGTTGTCACCGTGACGGTCAACAACAGGCTCTGTCGCAAGCTGTTCCATCATGGCTTTACCCACTTTGTCACCAGCCTTGCCCCAGATATCCACCACGTTGTTGTAACGCTCTTGTGAGGTCACCAAACCTGAAGAGTATTGCTTGTCAATTTCTTTGACTTCACGTGTAGCTTCGGCAAGAATTTCGACCTTTGCAGCTGGGATCAACATATCACCCATCGCAATCGAAATACCACCGCGCGTTGCCAAACGGAAACCCGCTTGCATCAGCTTGTCGGCAAAAATCACGGTGTCACGCAAACCGCAGCGACGGAATGATTGGTTAATCAGGCGCGAAATTTCTTTCTTTTTCAGCGCACGGTTCAACACCGAGAAGGGCAGACCGCGTGGCAAGATTTCGGACAGCATCGCACGACCGACTGTGGTCTCAACGCGCTGAACACCTTCACTCCACTCGTCTTTACCTTCACGTGTCCATTCTGGCAAGCGCACCGTAATGCGTGTCTGCAGTGTGACTTCGTGATTGTCGTAGGCACGATACACCTCGGCCACGTCAGCCAAGAACATGCCTTCGCCCTTGCCGTTTGTGCGCTCGCGCGTTGCGTAGTAAAGACCTAACACGATATCTTGTGACGGAACAATCGACGGCTCGCCGTTTGCCGGGAACAATACGTTGTTCGAGGCAAGCATCAGTGTGCGCGCTTCAACCTGAGCCTCAAGCGACAGTGGCACGTGAACGGCCATCTGGTCGCCATCAAAGTCGGCATTGAATGCAGCACAAACCAACGGATGCAGCTGAATGGCTTTGCCTTCGATCAGGATTGGCTCAAAAGCCTGGATACCTAAACGATGCAGCGTTGGTGCGCGGTTGAGCATGACTGGATGTTCACGAATCACATCTTCGAGAATGTCCCAGACAACGGGCTCTTGGCTTTCAACAAGCTTTTTAGCAGCCTTGATTGTGGTCGCGAGACCCATCATTTCTAAACGATTAAAAATGAAGGGCTTGAACAGCTCGAGGGCCATCAGTTTGGGCAAGCCGCACTGATGCAGCTTGAGCGTTGGGCCCACCACAATCACTGAACGACCAGAGTAGTCGACACGCTTACCAAGCAAGTTTTGACGGAATCGACCGCTCTTGCCTTTAATCATGTCAGCAAGTGACTTCAGTTGACGCTTGTTTGCACCCGTCATCGCTTTACCGCGACGACCGTTATCAAGCAACGAGTCAACTGATTCTTGCAACATACGCTTTTCATTACGCAGGATGATCTCTGGCGCTTTGAGTTCGAGCAGACGCTTTAAACGATTGTTGCGGTTGATCACGCGACGGTACAGATCGTTTAGATCTGAGGTCGCGAAACGGCCGCCATCTAGTGGCACCAACGGACGCAAGTCCGGTGGTAACACGGGCAGCACTTCCATGACCATCCACTCTGCCTTAATGCCAGACTTTTGGAAGCCTTCTAGCACCTTGAGGCGCTTCGAAATCTTCTTAATCTTGGCTTCTGAAGAGGTGGCAATCAGTTCAGCGCGTAGCGTTTCAACTTCGCGGTCGATATCAATGGTGCGCAGCAGTTCACGCACCGCTTCAGCGCCCATCAGTGCACGGAAGTCATCGCCATATTCTTCGGTCTTAGCGATGAAATCATCGTCAGACATGATTTGGCCACGCTTAAGCGGTGTCATACCCGCTTCGATGACGCACCATGCTTCGAAATACAAAACACGTTCGATATCGCGCAGGGTCATATCAAGCACCATACCCAAACGGGATGGCAAGCTCTTCAAGAACCAGATGTGCGCGACAGGGCTAGCGAGTTCAATATGGCCCATGCGTTCGCGACGCACTTTAGCCACAGTAACTTCAACCCCGCACTTCTCGCAGATCACGCCGCGATGTTTCAGGCGTTTATATTTGCCGCACAAGCACTCATAATCTTTGATTGGACCAAAGATTTTTGAACAAAACAGGCCATCGCGCTCGGGTTTAAACGTGCGGTAATTGATGGTTTCGGGTTTGCGCACTTCACCATAAGACCAAGAGCGGATCTTTTCAGGAGAAGCGATGCCAATTTTGATGGCATCGAACTGGTCGTCTTGCGAAACCTGTTTAAAAAGGTCGAGTAGCGCTTTCATTATTTACGCTCCAGATCCATGTCAAGTGCCAAGGAACGAATTTCCTTGACGAGCACATTAAACGATTCAGGCATGCCTGCATCGATAGTGTGATCACCCTTGACAATGTTTTCATATACCTTGGTACGGCCCACGATGTCATCGGATTTAACCGTCAACATCTCTTGCAACGTGTACGACGCGCCGTATGCCTCAAGTGCCCAGACTTCCATCTCGCCAAAACGCTGGCCACCAAACTGAGCTTTACCGCCCAATGGCTGCTGCGTAACCAACGAGTAGGGTCCTGTTGAACGTGCATGCATCTTGTCGTCGACCAAGTGGTGCAACTTAAGATAATGCATATAACCAACAGTCACCGGACGCTCGAATTGTTCGCCCGTACGGCCATCGTAGAGCCACGCTTGTGTGCGCGATTCTGTCAGACCCATACGTTTGGCAACGTCTTCGGGGTAGGCGAGTTCAAGCATGTCGGTGATCTCTTGCTCAGTCGCACCGTCAAAGACAGGCGTTGCAAAAGGCACGCCGTTTTTGAGGTTCTGCGCAAGCTCGATCACTTCGTCATCGTTGAGTTCTTCGATACGGGCGCCTGTGCCTGCGCCGTTGTAGACCTGATCAAGGTAAGCACGAAGTTTTTTAACCTCTACTTTTTGTTGATCACGCAACATGTCACCGATACGATTGCCCAAGCCCTTCGCTGCCCACCCTAGGTGAACCTCAAGAACCTGACCCACGTTCATCCGCGATGGCACACCCAGAGGATTCAACACGATGTCAGCGGGAGTCCCGTCTGCCATGTGTGGCATATCTTCAACCGGCGTAATGCGCGATACAACACCCTTGTTACCGTGACGCCCAGCCATCTTGTCGCCAGGCTGCAGACGACGCTTAACAGCCAGATAGACCTTGATCATTTTGAGCACGCCTGGTGGCAGCTCATCGCCTTGGGTTAGTTTTTTACGCTTTTCTTCGAAGGCCAGGTCAAATTGATGACGCTTTTGTTCGAGAGACTCTTTGGCTTGCTCAAGCACAACCGCATGACTTTCGTCTGCAAGACGAATGTCAAACCACTGCCAGCGATCGAGGTCAACCAAATACTCTTTGGTTAGAACTGCACCTTTAGCTAGCTTGCGCGGGCCGCCATTGACAACTTTTTTAACCAGCATCTTTTCGATACGGTCAAAGGTGTCATTCTCGACAATACGCAATTGATCATTCAAGTCTTGGCGATAACGACGCAGCTCATCATCAATAATGGCCTGCGCACGCTTGTCACGTACGATCCCTTCACGCGTAAACACTTGTACGTCGATGACTGTACCGACCATGCCTGAAGGCACGCGCAGTGAAGTATCTTTAACGTCAGATGCTTTTTCACCAAAAATTGCACGAAGCAATTTTTCTTCTGGTGTCAGCTGTGTTTCGCCTTTGGGTGTCACTTTACCGACCAGCACGTCATCGGCACGGACTTCTGCGCCAATATGTACGATGCCTGATTCATCAAGTCGGTTGAGTTGTGTCTCAGCCAAGTTGCTAATGTCGCGGGTAATTTCTTCAGGGCCCAGCTTGGTATCACGTGCAACGACGGTTAGCTCTTCGATGTGAATCGAGGTGTAACGGTCATCGGCAACAACTTTCTCAGAAATCAGAATCGAGTCTTCGAAGTTATAGCCGTTCCAGGGCATGAAGGCGATCAACATATTTTGACCAAGGGCTAACTCGCCCAGATCAGTTGATGCGCCATCGGCCAACACGTCACCCGCCGCAACCAAATCGCCACGGCGTACGATTGGACGCTGGTTGATGTTGGTGTTTTGATTTGAACGTGTGTATTTAATCAGGTTGTAAATATCAACACCGACTTCGCCCGCGACGTTTTCGTTGTCATTGACTCGAATCACAATACGATCAGCGTCAACGTGGTCAACAATCCCGCCACGCAGTGCTTGAACCGTTGTGCCTGAGTCGACCGCTACGGTGCGTTCGATACCGGTACCCACCACTGATTTTTCTGGACGCAAACATGGCACAGCTTGACGCTGCATGTTGGCACCCATCAATGCGCGGTTGGCGTCATCGTGCTCTAAAAACGGGATGAGCGATGCCGCAACTGACACAATCTGCGAAGGCGCCACGTCCATGTAGTGCACGTTGGCGGGCGCGGTCAACAGTGTCTCGCCAGCTTGGCGGCAAGCAACCAGATCATCGGTGAAGCGGCCCGTTTCACTGAGTTCGGCGTTTGCCTGCGCAATGATGTAGTCGCCTTCAGCAATTGCTGAGAGGTATTCGATCTGATCCGTCACGCTGCTATCGACGACTTTGCGGTAAGGTGTTTCTAGAAAGCCGTACTCGTTCAATCGCGCATACAGCGCCATCGAATTAATCAGGCCGATGTTTGGGCCTTCAGGCGTTTCAATTGGGCAAACCCGACCGTAATGCGTTGGATGCACGTCGCGAACTTCAAAGCCTGCACGCTCACGCGTCAAACCGCCGGGTCCTAAGGCTGAAACGCGACGCTTGTGCGTGATCTCAGACAAAGGATTGGTTTGGTCCATAAACTGGGACAGTTGGCTTGAACCAAAGAACTCTTTGATCGCGGCTGAGATGGGCTTTGAATTGATCAAGTCGTGCGGCATCAGGTTTTCTGTTTCTGCCTGACCCAAGCGCTCTTTGACTGCGCGCTCGACTCGCACCAAACCTGCGCGGAACTGATTCTCGGCTAACTCACCAACACAACGCACACGACGATTACCAAGGTGATCAATATCATCAATCTGCCCGCGTCCGTTACGCAGTTCGACCAAGATTTGAATCGCCTTGAGGATGTCATCGTTGGTGAGTGTCATGGCACCGGTGATGTCATCGCCACGACCCAAACGGCTGTTGACTTTCATCCGACCAACACGGGACAAGTCGTAAGTATCTTCGCTGTAGAACAAACGCTGAAAGAGTGCTTCGACGGCATCTTCAGTTGGTGGTTCGCCAGGGCGCATCATGCGATAGATTGCAACACGCGCGGCCATTTGGTCGGCGGTTTCGTCTGTGCGCAAGGTTTGCGAAATGTAAGGACCGCAATCAAGGTCGTTGGTATAGAGGGTTTCGATATTGGTCACGCCCGCAATACGCAGCGCACTCAATACACCTTCTGTGATCTCGTCGTTGGCGGCTGCGATTAGCTCGCCGGTGTCTGCGTCGACGATATTAGTCGCCAACACTCGCCCAATAAGGAAATCTTCGGGTACAGAGATGCGCTCGATTTTGGCTGCTGCAATATCACGCAGATGCTTGGCATTGACGCGCTTGTCTTTCTCAACCAGCACTTTGCCACTGCGATCTTGGATGTTAAAGCGGGCCATCTCGCCTTTCCAGCGGTCGCCAACAAACTCCATCATGGCGCCTTCATCTTGCAGTGCAAACTGATCAAAGACGAAGAACTGCGAGAGGATTGCCTCGCTAGTCAGACCAATTGCTTTAAGCAAGATTGTGACAGGCATCTTACGGCGGCGATCGACCCTGAAAAACAAGACGTCTTTTGGATCAAACTCAAAATCAAGCCACGAACCGCGGTAAGGAATCACGCGAGCCGAAAATAACAACTTGCCTGAGCTGTGCGTTTTACCGCGATCATGTTCGAAGAACACGCCGGGCGAACGATGCAACTGAGACACAATCACGCGCTCAGTACCGTTGATGACGAAAGAGCCGGTGCTAGTCATAAGCGGAATTTCGCCCATGTAGACTTCTTGCTCTTTGACTTCTTTAACGGTCGGTTTAGAGATCTCGCGGTCTAGCAACACGAGGCGCACTTTGGCGCGCAACGGGGAGGCGTAGGTCAGGCCGCGAAGCTGACATTCTTTCACGTCAAACACGGGTTCGCCTAAGCCGTAGCTAACGAACTCGAGTCTCGCCATATGGTTATGGCTGACGATCGGGAAAATGGAACTAAAGGCCGCTTGCAACCCTTGCTCTTTGCGTGTTGAGGGGGTGACCTCAGCTTGCAAAAAGGTTAGGTATGATTGAAGCTGTGTCGCAAGCAAAAAAGGAACGTCTTGAACGTCTTCACGCTTTGCGAAGCTTTTGCGGATGCGCTTTTTTTCGGTAAACGAGTAAGGCATGAGCACTCCGACTCGAGGTTACAAAGGGCCGTCAACCACGGCCCGGGGTAAAACAAAGAAAATTCTGGTACTACAAACGACTTCAGAAAACCCGACTATTTGTCGAACGGCCCTATTTGTATAAGGCGACCCCGAATGCTAGAGGGGTTTTCTGAAGACGCGAATGCCCGGGAAGGCGATTACACTTTCCCGGGCGACTAGCGAAAAGGCTTACTTCAACTCGGCCTTAGCACCGGCTTCTTCAAGCTTCTTCTTGGCAGCTTCAGCGTCAGCCTTAGGAATGCCTTCTTTCACTGGCTTTGGTGCGCCATCAACCAAATCTTTAGCTTCTTTCAAGCCAAGACCAGTGATTTCGCGAACAGCTTTAATGACGCTCACTTTGTTTGCGCCGATTTCTGTCAGATGAACAGTGAACTCTGTCTGCTCTTCAGCAGCAGCAGCAGCACCGCCGGCAGCTGGGGCAGCAACTGCAACAGCAGCAGCAGCAGCAGACACGCCAAACTTCTCTTCCATTTCTTTGATCAACTCTGACAATTCAAGCACTGTCATGCTAGAGATTGTGTCGAGGATTTCAGCTTTAGTAGCCATTTGTAGAACTCCAGATTAAATAAAGTTTGCCAGGGGTTGGTATCGCTTGTCGTTCAATGAAGTTTCAGCTGACCGCAATTAAGCAGCCTGCTTTTGATCGCGCACAGCCGCTAGGCCACGCACGAATTTGGTTGGAACTTCGTTGAGAGTACGTACAAATTGCGCGATCGGCGCCTGCATGGTTCCAAGCAATTTTGATAACAACTCGTCGCGTGACGGCATCGTGGCCAAGGCCTTAACACCATCGACATCAAAGATGCTGTTGGGCAAGGCCCCAGCTTTGATGGCTAGCTTTTCGTTGGTTTTCGCAAACTCTGAAAGAACTTTTGCAGCAGCAACTGGATCGGTACTGATCGCATAGATCAGGGGACCAACCAGCTTTGTTGATAACGCCTCGAAAGGTGTACCAACAATTGCTTTGCGTGCCAGCGAGTTTTTTAAGACTCGCAAATACACGCCCGACGCACGCGCATTTTTGCGCAGTACGGTGACAGAGGCGACGTCCAGACCACGGTACTCGGCGACCACAATCGACTGTGCCGTTGCGAC
>JBIIWK010000361.1:0-2684 GCA_044338955.1 Burkholderiaceae bacterium | reverse complement strand
AGAGGCTGAGAAAATTCGTCGTGAAATTGATCCCTTAGCGGTCAATGGAATGTCTGCAACAGGCAAATGGGCGACTAGTGCTCCGGGTTCTAGAGTGCGACCGGTGGTGGGGCTGAGTTCATGTTTAGTGCCACGCGAGTTGATTCAGTCGACTGTTTCATTTTATTGAACACACGATGGCGTGCGAAGGGAAAATTTAAGTGATTAAACGCTCGACTATGCCGATAGCCGTTCATACAAATGATATTTAACAATAAAAAATTGGAGGCAACATGCTTAACCTAACTGGGAAAGTTGCAATCGTAACGGGTGCGGGGTCGGTCGGGCCTGGCTGGGGAAATGGTAGGGCAACAGCAGTTCTTCTTGCGCGACAAGGTGCTTCTGTATTTCTCGTCGATGTTGTGAAAGACGCCGTTGAACAAACTCGGCAAACGATTGAAGACGAAGGCTTTGTGTGTGCCACGCATCTGTGCGATATGCTCGATTCAGCAGCCGTCAAGAAAATGGTGCAAGCTTGTCTTGATCGCTTCAAGCGCGTCGATATCTTGATCAATAACGTGGGTGGCTCTGAACCCGGTAATCCTGTCACGATGACTGAAGAGGCCTGGGACCGTCAGATTGATTTCAACCTCAAAACTGTTTTCCTTGGTTGCAAGCACGTAATTCCAGTTTTAGAAGAGCAAGGCAAAGGTGTGATTATCAATATCTCATCCGTTGCTGGTTTGCGTAATTCAAAAGAGCGTACGCACGTTGCTTATAGTTCGAGTAAGGCTGGCATTATTCAGTTCTCGCGCTCGACAGCGGGCGCCTATGCAAAAAAGGGAATCCGCTGCAATACAGTCGTGCCTGGCTTGATGCACACGCCACTAGTTGAACATCGTTTAACTAAACAACTTTCTGAATCTGATGCCGCGTCGTTAATTGCAAAGCGTAATGCCATGGTGCCGATTGGCCGAATGGGAACAGGTTGGGATATTGCTCACGCAGTTTTGTTCTTAGTGTCGGATGAAGCGGCCTTTATTACGGGTACAGAAATTGTTGTCGATGGTGGCTACACCACCTTTGGCCCAAGTGGAACTTGATGGTTAGCAGCCTAATTGCTTGATCGATCAATCACACCTTTGAAGAATAAACATGACGCGACGCTTAGAAGGGAAGGTAGCATTGGTGACTGGTGCTGGCTGTGTGGGCCCCGGTTGGGGCAACGGACGAGCAATCGCCGTAAGATTTGCGCAAGAGGGGGCGCGTGTCTTTGCGGTCGATAAAGATTTAAGCACGATGACAGAAACACTCGCACTGATCGCAGAGGCGGGTGGTGATGCCACGCCGTATCAGTGCAATGTGTTAGACAGCAAAGCGATACCGGTCTTGGTGGCAGCCTGCGTCGAACAATACGGTGGCATCGATATTCTTGTCAATAATGTTGGCGGTGCTTCACCGGGCGGTCCTATTTCGCTGAGTGAAGAGAATTGGGATGCTCAAATGGATCTCAATCTCAAAACCGTTTTTATGATGTGCAAGCATGTAATGCCTGTCATGCTCGAAAAAGGCTCTGGATCCATTGTCAACATTGCATCGATCTCTGGTATCCGTTGGTCTGGCGCTGCACAAGTCGGATACGCAGCTTCAAAAGCTGGGATCATTCAGCTTGGCCGAGTGGTGGCTGTTGAATACGCTAGCAAGGGCATAAGAATTAACTCTGTATTGCCAGGTCAGTTGCACACTCCCTTAGTGGATGTGCGTGTGGCTCAAAATCAAAGTGGTGGCGATGTCGAGGCTATTTTAAAAAGACGCCAGGCACGCATCCCGATGCCCTTTATGGGCGACGGTCGTGATACTGCAAACGCCGCGTTGTTTCTAGCCTCTGATGAGGCTCGTTTCATCACCGGTACCGAGTTAATTGTTGATGGAGGCATGACAGCAAAATGCGACTAAATCGATCTTTGTGGTTAGGTGTGATCTCGGTGCTCAGCGGCATGTTGAGTCTGCAGGCCTCTCAAAGCGTGGCCTCTGAAAAGTTTCCGGTAAAGCCCGTGCAAGTCATTATCCCGTTTCAGCCAGGTGATACCGACAATTTGTTAAGACCTTTTATTGAAAGAATGGGTGAATTCTTAGGTCAACCTTTATCGCTCGTGTACAAGCCCGGCGCTGCAGGCGCAGTGGGTGCAGGCTTTGTGGCGACCAGTAAACCTGATGGCTACGTGTTGGTCGGTACCTCTCACTCGTCGGTTGCGGTGGTGCCTTTAACCAACAAGCAAGTCGCGTATAGCCTTGATTCGTTTGAACCCGTCGCGTGTTTGGTTGAAAGTGGGTCGTTAATTGTGGTGCTGGCAAGCTCGCCTTGGCTGACCTTTAAAGATTTAATTGATGCCTCAAAAAAGGCACCCGGAAAAATCACCTTTACAAGCTCTGGCACCTTCGGCACCAATCACTTGATTCCTGAAGGTCTGGCAAAAGAAGCGGGTGTGAAATGGAATCACATACCCTCACAAGGTAGTGGGCCTGCCATTACTGCGACCTTAGGGGGGCACGTCAATATGGCATCAACTGCAGTCGCGCCCGCTGCACCGCATATTAAAGCGGGTACCTTACGTCCGCTCGCCGCGTATGGCAACAAGCGCCTGCAAGCGTTTCCTGATGTTCCTACTTTACAAGAGCTAGGCTATACCATCGCCAGCCCTTCG
>JBIIWK010000379.1:0-2701 GCA_044338955.1 Burkholderiaceae bacterium | reverse complement strand
ACTTGTTACGTGTTAGACTCCTAGGTCCGTGGGATGGTTAAAGCCATTGTGCCAGCATCTTCAGAACGCAGGTCTAGCGCTCCACCGTAACAACTCCAACGCAGAACAAGAACCCCGGAGTAACACGCGGCACAGAGCACACAATGGGCCGGCCGCTAGGCGCGTTCTTGGCTTCTCGGCCCCCCACGGGTCATGCGCTGGTGGGATGCACCGTTGCTGGCGTTGTGTGGGCAACCGGGTCTTGAGAAGTGATCAACTGGGCTTGAGGCAAACATTTCAAATCGGAGGACTGCTTGTGCACCAAGTTGTGCTGTCAAATCGCTCACCGCTAGAAACGTGTTTCTGAGCTAGCCTATCCATGGCCTCAGAGACATAACACGGCTTGACACACACATTCTCATGACCTGGCTCACGAGCAAGTGGCTGAACACCATCCCAGGGAAACACCATACCCTATGGCCACCCGTGTTGGATGGAGCCTGAGGTCTAGTGTCCCTGTCCAGTTGCTCTCCACTGACTGCAGTCTGACCCGTCTCAGAACACAAACCGATATAAACTGCACGGTCGGTAGAAAACAGTGAAAATTTGAATACTGTGAATTGTTCAGCAGACACTCAAGCAAACTGAAAGAACGTCGTTTATTATACTAAGAAAAGGTGCCGGATGGTAAGTAGACGATTTCTTCTATGGTGGAAGATGCTGATTAAAACCTCAGAACAACAAGGTATGACGGCCTTCTGGGGAGTAACCAAGGCATCTCCTCAGCATTAAACGTTGGATTCGTCTTCGATGCCGCAATCGACCCTGGAAAGAGGAGAGAAGAGGCAGAAACAGAAACTGTGAGAAAATAAAATATGTGCAACAGAGTACGAGATATGTGTGGGTGAGAAGGCAGTGTATAATGGCTGAAAAACCTGACGGAGTGAAATCAAGGCAGCTCTTCAGCATTGTAGACGTTCACTTGATCCGTCTTTGTCGTGATTTGATTCGTCACCGATGCCGCAATCGATGTATGTGGCCCTGGAGAGAGGAGAGAGAGGGCATGAACAAGAAATTGTGAAAACAAAATAAGTTGTGCATTTGAGGACGAGATATTGTGGGTGAGTTGGCTGTATAAAATGGCCGATATGATATCTCTCTTTTGTTTAGACGTGCGGGAAAAACCACCGAAAAGTATCCCGTTGGTGCTCAATGATCTCCCGATAGCATGATGGCACTGGAGAATCGATAAGCAGCATAGCTTCCTCTGCAAATCATTTTTATTATAGCAAACTTGAAATCTAGAACATAAAAACACTTACGCTGAGCCTTCTTTGCGTGCCGGTATCGATGCCGATATTCTTGAAACCTTTCAAACTCTGAAGTCGCTTTCCGCAGAGCCAAATTAACCTTTAAAGATGACTCTTGAGCCATTTTGAACTTGATAATCATCTGCTCTTTCAATAACCGCTCTGTAAACCACTGAGCGGAGTGTTGAAATTCCAACTTGACGACCTTGTCTCCCTTGACCGCCATTGGGTCTTGACAGAGCTGTGACATTTTGGCCTGGATTTCGCAGCGCGAATCCGTTCCATAATCGGTAATCACAATCTGAAATACCCCGTTAATGCCATCTTTTCCGTGCCAACTATCCGCAACATTCACCACACAAACTGCCTCCCGTTTAAAAAACTGCGTTTGTTCGGTTTCTCGCATTGGGTGGATCAACCGATCGATAACTCGGAACAGGAGGGTCAGAAATTCCTTGCTGATTTGACAAAAAGATACTGTTTCGTATGTTTCTGGAAATGTCAGCGAAACAGTCTTCTTGTCCCCGCCAAGGCACTGAATAATAAGTTCCTCATTTGATGTAGAAGGAAGAGTGGCCAGATATTCACCAAGGATCACTGTAACTTGCTGTACAGCACTCATCCAATGCTCCTCATCGAAACTTACAGTAACACCCCGGATATCGAGCAGTACCTGTATTGTCATAAAACCGAAATTCAACAAAAGAAGTACGAAATAATAAAAATACAACAGGCACCTTTCCATGTAATTCTACTGAATTAAGTGGAATGTCCAAATCATCTTCATTGCTCTCTTCAGGAACAAATTTGTACTCAGTAATTCGATCATTTGAAAGCACCTTGAACTCTGGCTGGTCTATGTGAAACATGTTTGCCATTTCTTCACTTCCTTTTGTTTTGAAAACATATGCGCCCCATGGCCAGTTATTTATTGAGCGAAAATTCAATTCCACGCAATCTTCTCTTTGGGAACCAAGCACAATATAAAGCTCCGGGCTGTAAGGCTTCAAATTGTGCAGTAAACTAAACCGCAAAACTCCAACATCAATCAACTGTCCAGGTCTTAAAATACGAAACTCATCGTCGGATTTTTTCCATATTAAGGAGAACATTGATATGGCTCGAACTAGATCTAAAAGAGCTTCAGTTTTAGCGGATATGTCGGTGGTTGACATCTTTATTGGCAAGTTCAATTTTGAGCTGATGTGCGATCCATGTAAAAGAACATTGTACAAACACGACAACAGTGACTCTGCTGAAAATCGATCTAAATCTTCGCCGGCAAATTTTGATAGAAGCACTGTGAGGTCATTGTTCTTGACACACAAATCGACATTTGTGGAATTTCCACACTCAAAGCTGTGTTGATGTTCCACAAACATCTGATAAAAATCCAAAATCAGAAAAAAACT
>JBIIWK010000121.1:0-9627 GCA_044338955.1 Burkholderiaceae bacterium | reverse complement strand
ACCGCGCCCAGCATGCCAGTTGCCCATAAAACGCAAGGCGGGCCAATCGCGCCCTAAGGCATAGTTGGTACGCGCCCCTACAATCATAGTGGCATTAATACTGGTCAACGCAGACACGGCCACAAAAATGCCTAGTATTTTT
Organism: Burkholderiaceae bacterium; assembly: GCA_044338955.1. GTDB lineage: Bacteria > Pseudomonadota > Gammaproteobacteria > Burkholderiales > Burkholderiaceae_B > Zwartia. Next base: position 9,485 of record JBIIWK010000121.1, on the reverse strand, counting down.
TCGCCCCAGGGACCAAAGGCTTTGCCCATCAGATCCGCCGCCACCGCATTACTGCCCGCCAACCCCGACAAGCCCAACCCCGCTAATACCGCGATATTGAACAGCACATAGATCAAAGTCAAAATCGTGATGCTGATCACAATCACGGGCACGATTGCACGCCTGCCACCGCGAACCTCAGCCGAGATATAGGCCGCTTCGTTCCAGCCGCCATAGGTCAACAGCACAAACACCATGGCCAAGCCAAACATACCTAAACTTGGCGAAGAAGAAAACAAAGCTGGTGACGCGGGCGCGTCGCCCGACAGCACAAACCCTGCGACCACCACACACAGCAAGCCTATGACCTCGATCATGGTTAGGCAAGTTTGCACCCAAGAAGCTGCATGCAAGCCAATCAAATTGATCAGGGTCATCGTGACCACCACCCCAACGGCCCACAGCGCCGTTGAATGTGGCCCCAGATTCACCACTTTACTCATGTAATCGCCGAACACGAACGCCAGTAAAGCGATCGACCCCGTGTTGATCACAGTTGCCTTGGCCCAAGCGTAGAGAAAAGAGGTAGGCTTGCCAAAGGCGCGCGCTAAAAAATGATAATCGCCCCCTGCATGCGGATACGTGGTGGCGAGCTCTGCATAACAGAGTGCGCCGGCCAAAGAAATCAAACCCCCAAGCACCCAAGCCACAATTAACCACCCAGCGTCACCCGTGACGCCGGCCACCATCGAAGGTGTTTTAAAAATACCCGCACCAATCACAATACCGACAATGATTGCGATCGCACTAAAGGTGCTAAGTTGTTGCGTGGGTTGATTGCTCTGGGTAGTTGGGGTATTCATTATTAATTACGTGTACCAGTAATAGAATAAAGGGGTGAGTTCTCAAGCACTTGGCCTGACAGCTCATTGCCGTTCAGGGTCACATCAACGATCCGTGACTGGTTACTGTGATCCATGAACGAAAATTTCAAACGATTACCGCTTAAGGTGGCCCCCAAAATCGGTTGTGATTTTCCGTAGACGTTCAAGACACCCCCGACGCGTTGATAACGCTGGGTGATCTCTAGCGAGGCCGGCTGCTCTGAGCCCTCCATTCCTTTCAAAGACCACTTGCCCGCAGCGTTTCCGGGGACAACCCAGAAATATCCCTGCGCATAGCCGGTACCGACCTTATCATCAGGCTCCCAGTCGCCCATGTTGAAAGAGTTGGTCACAATCCTGGTGCCTGGCGCCATTTTTAAGATTGTTGGACGAATCTTCAAATTCAGATCAGGCAACAGATACATGGTCACGACCGTTGCTTTTGAAAAATCTTCAACAAAAATGTCGCCGTGAATGATTTTGACTTTGTCCGCAACGCCTGCGCGCTCGGTATTGCGCTTGGCAAGTTCAGCCATCTCTTTGTTGTACTCAATACCAACAGCTGTCGCACCAAAGTTTTTAGCCGCTGCGATGGCGATTTTGCCGTCGCCTGCACCTAAGTCGTACACCAGATCGGTAGGTTTGACGTTTGCGGCTTTCAACATGGCGTCGGCCACTGCGTCGTTGGTGGGCACCCAGATCACGTCTTTACCACTTTGACCGACACGCGGCTCATACTTTTCATCACCCAACTTGGTTGACTCTGCAGACTGGGCAAACACTGGGTTGACAGCCAAGGCAACAGCAAGGGCTGTCACATGAACGAGAAAACGAAACTTCATAAGCACCTCAACAAAAAAGTTTAAGAAAACCGCACGATAAATCTTACGAATTTTTAGACAGGGCAGCTCCAAACTCTGCGCCCGCCCAACCCTCTATATGTTTAATAATGTTGGCATAATCTTTGGGGCCGTCGCCCTGCCCGATCGCGAACGATAAAAACTGCCGAGCTGCTGGGCTGACCGTCATGGGCACCCCTAGTTTTTCAGCTTCTTCGACGCAAAGTTTAATATCTTTATGCAATAAGTCGGTGGTGAAGCGGGTAGGAAACTCCCGAGTCAAAACGCACTGTGGCATTTTTTCTTGCGTAATAAATGAGCGACCGCTCGACACGTTAATCACATCTAACATTGTCTTGGCATCTAACCCAGCTTTGGCGCCGTACACCAACGTTTCGCAGCTTGCCACAATATTGACTGCACAAAGCGTATTGTTGATGATCTTCATTGTCTGGCCCAAGCTCGCTTGCTCGCCTAGGTAAAAAATATTTGTACCTAAAACCGACAATAAGGGCTTGACCTGCTCGAATGCTGTAGTTGGGCCCGATGCCATCAGGGTGAGAGTTCCCTTCTCAGCGCCGGTGGTACCGCCGCTCACTGGGGCGCCCACCCATTGAATCTGTTGCGCAGCCACTGCGGCGGCGACTGCGTCGGTCACCGAGGGGCCCGTCGTGGATAAATCAACAATCACTTTGACAGCCTTGCCGTGCATCACACCGGCTGGCCCTTGCACCACAGACTGCACAATTGAAGGCATGGGTAAGCAAAGCAAGACAAATTCAACCTCATCTGCCATCGCTTGAGCGCTAGGTGCCACGCGCGCACCTTTTTGCTTTAAACGTTCTAAGGCTTGAGGATTATTGTCATACACGACAAGATCATGCCCAGCAGCTAAAAACCGGTTACCAAAATGATGACCCATATTGCCGAGGCCGATTAAACCGAGCTTCATGTTTTATTATCTCCGGATATGTTTATTTTTTTAATTTGCTTAAGTGACTATATTTTGCGTACCGCCCTCTCTGGTGACATACCAGGCGAAGAAAAGATGCCGGCGCGAGCCGACATACCGAGCAAAGAAAACTGCCTGCACTGGCGAAACACCAGACCAGGGAAAACCGCCTTCGCTAGTGGTGGCATACCCAACTAAGAAAACTGCCTCCGGTTAGCGCATACTGACCCAAGAAAAGCGCCTGACATGTGGAGCAGGCTTGAGGCCGACTCCTACAAAGCATGACAGTTTCAACTTACTTAAGTCGCGACTCGTTACGCTGCGTCGGCGGGGTCCCCAAGCACAACAGACTCATAGGCATGCAAAACAGTCGCGCCGCCAGTATGCAAAAACAAGACGTTATCGGTTGGCTTGAAATAACCTTTACGGCTTAAGCCAATCAACCCAGCCATGATCTTGCCGGTATAAACCGGATCCAGCAAAATCGCCTCGGTGCGGGCTAGCATTTGCACGGCCTCGACCATCGCAGGATTTGGCACTGAGTACTTGGGGCGCCACCAGTCACCAAAGCTCAAGACCGCCTCAGCAGGCACCTGGATCTTGACCCCTAGCAAATCTAAAATCGCCTGTGCCTCTTTGTGCACGAGCGGGTTTTGATCTGAAGGATCGCGGCTCACGCCAATACCCACCAATGGGATCTGGATGTTGTTACCCAAAAAGCCAGCGACCAAACCACCATGGGTGCCTGAACTACCCGAACCCACCACAAAATGATCCATCGGCTGCCCCATCTGCAACAGCTGCTGCTGCAGCTCTTGGGCGCAGGCAACGTAGCCTAAACCACCAATTGCGTTTGAACCACCACCGGGGATGATGTAGGGCTTGCCACCAGCAGCCCGCACCTCTTGTGCAACTTTTTCCATCGCCTCGGCCATATTGCTGCCCCCTGGCACAACCGTCACCGCCTCAACGCCTAGCAGCCGGAACATAAATTGATTGCCTGTGGCATCAAATTTATAGCTGCCCGGCACGCGCTCTTCAATCACAAAACGGCACTTCAGGCCTTCTTTTACTGCAGCAGCTAAGGTGATTCGGCAATGATTTGATTGCGGCGCTCCGCAGGTCACGAGCGTATCCGCGCCTTTTGCCAACGCATCGCCCATCAAAAACTCGAGTTTGCGTGTTTTATTGCCGCCAGGCGCTAAACCCAGCATGTCGTCGCGCTTGATCCACACGCGCGGGCCACCCAAAGCCTTGGTAAAGTTAGGCAAAAACTCGATGGGCGAAGGGCCTTGCGAGTAACGACGGCGTGGAAAACGGCTCAGATCCATATGTTTAATCCTAAAATTCCGTGAAAAAAGTGTGCTCGCATTGCCCGACATAGTGCCTGATGGCACATAACTAGGCAACCTTGCCCAACCAAGTCAGGCTAAGTCTGACAACAGGCTTGTCTAAAAAAACGCGGCTTCGTCTACTCAACCGCGCGTGATCGGACGCGACACGCGCAGTTGCGCGCCTCCCTTACTTTTCAACCAGAGGCGTCGGGCCCGTGTGTAACTTCAGGCGCATGTGATCCGGCACTTCTTGCCCAGCATCAGTAAAGGCTTTACGCATCGCCCCCATGTGTGGGCCAAAAATACCGCTGCGGTTATCGCTCACCCATTCGCGTGAGGCAAATAACGAATCCGTGCTGCCCTGAAACTTAGGCATCACCCAACGGGCAAAAAGCTCGTAGCTGCGCATAATTTGCTCGCGCGTGGCCCATTCGTGCGACCTGAACATCACCGCGCCCGCACCACCGCCCGTGAACTCAAGCAAACGGGCAATACCATTGGCCACGGTCTCGGGCGAACCCACAATCGTCGTACCCGCCTTCAAACCGTCACCCAACGGATCTTCACTGCGCATCGGTGGGCGTCCGAGGGTCTCGCTGAAGTAGCTCAATGTTTCGACGCGTTCACGTGCGCGGACTTCGCGCATGGCGGTTTCATCGTCTTCGGCCACGTGAATATTGACCACGAGGCGCCAGTCTTCGCGATGCATGGTCTTGCCAAATTTAGCAGCCTGTTCTTCGCCAAGTTTCCATTGCTCGGCGAGTTTTTGTGGGCCACCCGGTAAGCCGGCGCCCAGTGACAACATCCCAACGCCGTATTTACCCGCAGTCAGTACCCCAGACGGTGTGGTCGAGGTCGCCACGGCGATGGGGAAGCACCCCCTGGTGTAAGGGGCAAGATGCAGGCGTGCTTCTTTCAGTTCAAACCAATCAGTCTTTAAGGTGACAGGCTCTTTACCTTCGAGCAGCCGCATGATGGCGCCTAAAGACTCATCCATCATGGTGCGTTGTTTTTCGGCTTCGATACCCATCATGTAAGCATCTGACACCAAGGCGCCCGGGCCACAACCCAGCATTGCGCGACCGCGTGTCATGTGATCGAGCTGAACGAAACGCTGCGCCACTAAAAAGGGATGGTGATACGGCAAGCTTGTGACGCCCGAACCGAGCATGATCCGCTTGGTGCGTTGCGCCGCAGCCGCGATAAAAAGTTCGGGTGAAGCGATGATTTCCCAGCCGGCCGAGTGATGCTCGCCGATCCAGGCTTCGTCATAGCCCAAATGGTCGAGCCACTCGATCAGCTCAAGATTTCGCTCGAGTGCCAAGGTTGGGTTGTCACCCAACTGATGAAACGGCGCTAAAAAAATACCAAACCGCACACCTGCGTGAGCCATCATTTGTCTCCTACTTTATTTTTGATGTGTTTTTGAGTGTACCGGATCAAACTGCGGCCGGTGCGTCACCAATCCACGCAATACGTAACAAGTTCGTCGTCCCTGATACGCCAAAAGGTGTGCCAGCAATAATGAGCAGGGCTTCGCCAGGACGGCCGAACCCATTTTTTTCAGCCGCCTGAGTCGCGCGCAGCACGATGTCTTCGGTGCTTTGTACATCGGCGGCTTGTATGGAATGTACCCCCCACACCAACGACAAACGTCGTGCTGCCGCAGCGTTTGGCGTCATGCTCAAAATCGGTGCACGTGGACGTTCGTGCGCAACCCGCAGCGTTGTCGAGCCCGAGGACGTATAGGCAACAGTGGCCGCCACCGGCAACGTCTCGGCAACCGTGCGAATCGCCGCTGAAATCGCATCGCGGGCGTCACGGTGGCGACGTCTAAACGTTGCATCCATGGTCAGGCGCTGAATCGGGTCGCGCTCGGTGCTTTGTAGAATGCGATCCATCATATTGACCGCTTCAATCGGATACGACCCCGAAGCCGATTCGGCCGATAACATGACCGCATCGACGCCGTCGTACACGGCAGTGGCCACGTCGCTCACCTCGGCGCGAGTCGGGACCGGCGAAGAAATCATGGACTCGAGCATTTGCGTGGCGACAATCACCGGTTTGCCGGCTTCGCGACAAGCTCGGACAATGCGCTTTTGCAGCACGGGCACTTCTTCGGGTGGCAACTCAACACCCAGGTCACCGCGCGCCACCATCACGCCATCTGAGGCTGCCACAATCGCTTCAAGCTGGTCAATCGCAGAGGGCTTTTCGAGTTTGGCCATAATCCAGGCCCGATCATTCACCAGTCCTCTGAGTTCGGCAATATCTTCTGGCCGCTGCACAAAAGACAGCGCCACCCAATCGACCCCGATACTCAAACCAAAGGCTAAATCTTCGCGATCTTTAGTTGTGATGGGCGACAAAGGCAAAATCGCCCCCGGCACATTCACCCCTTTACGGTCTGAAATCATGCCCGCGTTGATGACCTCAACATTGGCGTGGCTGGCATCACAACTGACCACGCGTACCCGCACTTTGCCATCGTCAATCAATAAATCGTCGCCCGGCTTGAGCGCTGCAAAAATCTCAGGGTGCAAGAGCGGCACACGTCCGTTTTCGCCCGGTGTCGGGTCTAGGTCAAACCGCAGCTTTTGACCCGCTACGAGAGACTGCTTACCTCCAACAATCTGGCCGACTCTAAGCTTTGGCCCTTGCAAATCTAGCAAGATACCCACTGGTCGACCCACATCAGCCTCGATCTGGCGAATCGCGTCATAGCGCAATTTATGATCAGCATGCGTGCCATGGCTAAAGTTCAAGCGAAATACATCGACACCCGCGTCAAACAAACGCCGAATCATGGCGGGCTCGCTACTCGCGGGGCCCAGCGTCGCGACAATTTTAGTATTACGGTTACGGTGCGAGATCGCATCGAGTTTCATGTTTGGTTGAACCTTATTGGATGACATTGAAGTACCGTCAGAACAACATTCGTGCCTGACACAGAGTAAATTCAAACACGCTTTGAATGAAAGTCAGCCACTATTTGAACTAAATTCAGGCACTATTACGTATAGTTAATAGGTTACCTGATTCACCCACATTAATGACGGAGTTTTTAGATGTCTACTGTTTCTTTAGCGCCACATGCTGCGCTGCGTATTGATGGGCCCCGCCTCTGGAACAGTTTGATGGCGCTCGCGCAGATTGGCGCCACGAAAAAAGGTGGGGTGTGTCGCCTGGCGCTCACGGATCTTGACCGTCAGGGACGCGATTTTTTTGTAGCACAGGCCAAAGCCGCAGGCTGTTCGATTCGCATCGACCGCGTCGGCAATATCTTTGCCCGACGTGCCGGTCTCGACAACAGTTTGCCTGCTGTGATGACAGGAAGCCATATCGACACTCAGCCCACGGGTGGCAAATTTGATGGCAATTACGGGGTGTTAGCCGGCCTTGAGGTGTTCAAAACTCTAAACGACGCGGGCGTTACCACCGCAGCGCCGCTCGAAGTTGTGGTTTGGACCAACGAAGAAGGCTCACGGTTTGTGCCGGTGATGATGGGTTCGGGCGCCTTTATTGGCGAATTTGAGACAGACTTTATTCTGGCCCAACAAGATCGCGACGGCATCACAGTGGGCCAAGCGCTCAGTTCGATCGGTTATGCCGGCCAAGACCCCGTCAGCCCCAAGGGGATTGGCGCCTACTTTGAGGCGCATATTGAGCAAGGCCCAGTGCTCGAGGCCCATGACATCACCATTGGCGTTGTCACTGGCGCGCTGGGTCAACGCTGGTTTGATGTGGTAATCACAGGCTCTGAAGCACACGCTGGCCCCACGCCAATGCCTTTGCGTCACGACGCTTTGCTAGCAGCCTCGCACATGGTGCAACTGATTAACGAACTCGCGCTTGACCACGCCCCGAATGCACGCGGCACAGTCGGGATGCTTGACGTGTATCCAAATTCACGCAACGTCATCCCGGGCTCGGTCAAGATGTCGGTCGACCTTAGGGCAGATTCAGATGCGACCTTAACGGCGATGGTCGACAAGCTCAACGCGCAGGCGCAAGTGATTGCCAAACAGGGCAAGGTCAGTATCGCCGTGACCCAAGTCGTGTATTTTCCACCTGCAATATTTGCGCAAGAACTGGTGCAAGCTGTGCGCTCGGGTGCGCAAACGATCGGGCTCTCAGAGATGGATGTGGTGAGCGGCGCCGGTCACGATGCTGTGTATATGGCGCGCGTCGCGCCCACAGCGATGATTTTTGTGCCTTGCAAAGATGGCATCAGTCACAACGAAATTGAAGACGCCAAAGCTGAACACCTAGAAGCAGGCTGTAACGTGTTGTTGCACGCCATGCTTGCGTGCGCGAGCCAACCATGAAAATCCTGGTCGCACGACTCAATCACGAAACCAATACGTTTTCTCCGGTCGCCACGCCGCTCGCTTCGTTTGGCGATCACGGCCCAACTTATGGCGACGAAGCTTACGCGGCCTCTAAAGGCACGCGCACGGGTATCGCTGCCTACATCGATCTGCTTGAGCAAGCGGGTCACGAGGTTGTCGTGGCGTGCAGTGCCACCGCCAACCCAAGCGGTCGCGTTGCAGCGCAGGCGTACAGCCATCTTTCAGACGTAATCGTGGCCGCCGCGGCGGGCTGCGACGCCATCGCACTCGACCTGCACGGCGCCATGGTGGCCGAAAACTCTGACGATGGCGAGGGCGATCTACTTGAGCGTTTGCGGGCAGCGTTGCCGAAAGCTCCCATCGCGGTTGCCTTTGATTTGCACGGCAAAATCACTGAAAAAACGATGGCGAACAGCGACATCGTGGTGAGCTTCAAAACCTATCCTCATATCGATATGTACGAAACCGGCGCCCACGCCGCCCGTTTGTTGATCGATATGCTCAGCAAAAAAATCAAACCGGTGATGGCTTGGCGCCGTCTGCCCTTGCTCTCGCATACCTTATGCAGCCGTACTGATATCGGCGCCATGCACGAAGCGGTTGAACTGGCGCGTGCCGCTGAGGCCGCAGGCATGCTGGGGGTGTCAGTCTTGGCGGGGTTTTCGTTGGCCGACATTGCAGCCCCCTGCATCAGCGTGGTGGTGGTCAGTGATGCTGACCAAGACGCCGCCGAGCAGTTTGCCGATCTCGTTGCCGGCTTTATTTGGGATAACCGCGAGGGCTTTGTGTATGAAAGCGAAACCTTAGCGGCCTCAATCGCTCGGGCACAAGAGCTTTCACAGCAACCTGGCACAGGACCCGTACTGCTACTGGATCACGGCGATAACTGTATGTCGGGCGGCACCTGTGACGACATGAATGTGTTGCACGAAGCTCTAGCGCAAGGGTTGCAAGATATCGTTGTTGGGCCGGTGTGCGACCCCGAAGCTGTGTCGCTGATGATTGAGGCGGGTATTGGCGCTCAGGTTTCAGTGGCCGTCGGAGATAAAGTTCCCTTAACCCAGCTGGGCATTACAACGACACCCCGTACCTTAACCGGGGTGGTAGTGCGCATCACAGATGGCGAGTACGTCATCAGCGGG
>JBIIWK010000360.1:0-2717 GCA_044338955.1 Burkholderiaceae bacterium | reverse complement strand
CGCATCACACCGATTTGCGCGGTAATCGATGAGCCCGAACGCCCCGCCACTAAGATGGCGGCCAACACAGGGCCAAGCTCTCGCACCGTGGCGACGCCTAAGAGCTTGACGATAAATTGACCCGCTCCAAACACGGAAAGCTGCTGCGCTGATAGATACGACAACACCACCCCAATTAAAAAACCCACCAAAGCGGTGATCCCAAGCGCCTGTGCGCCCACCCGAAAAATTTGCGCAGAGATCTCACGCCATGGCCCGCGCGAGGGACGCGCAATCAACAAACCCAAATTCAAGACCAAACCACCTAGCAACAACAGCAACTCACGACCGTGAGCGACGGCAACATAAAACCCCTCGCCGATCGCGCTGATCCAGCCAAACCACTGAGTCGCTTGGGGTGCAGGTGCGGCCGCAATTGGATGCTGCGCCAAAACGTCAAACAAGGCTTGCTGACCTGGGGTGAGTACCGTTTCGGGCGGAATACATTGCCCCCAGAACTGCCAAAGCAATTGTGCACCCACCGCGTCAAGCTTTTGAATGCCTGACAGGTCCCAACGCGCGGCACTTTTTACTTGAATCAAGGCCTTTCGTCGCGCCAACACTTCACCGCGGACCGACAACTGTTGCACGTTCCAGTCACCCAAAAGTCGGCACTTCACACCGTCACGTACGACAGTCTGAAGCGCTGCAGATTTGGCTAAAAGAAGGTCAGGCAAAGCGTTGATCCTAAAAAATAGAAGTACACAGGCCGGTAGCGCGCGGATAACGCGTTTGAAAAATAGGGCCCACTTCCCGTTTACACACGCCACCATGCTCTGCCTGTAATCTTAGACGATCAAGCTTACCCAAGCGCATACGTTGGTAAGATGCCTGTCATGACGGGCCTGAATCACAAAAAAGGTAGTACTGATTTTCTGACGCCAGAGGCATTTGTCGAGCGTTTAGGCTTGGCGTTGCCTGGCTTTGGCTCGATTCACTGGGCGCAAGCAACCGGATCCTCGAACGACGATCTCAGCCAACGCGTCAAACTCGGTTCGGCCCACGCCATGCCCTGGTTGTCAGGCGCCCACACACAAGGCGCCGCCCGAGGCCGTGCCGCGCGCCCCTGGCAAAACCAGTCGGGTGACTCACTCATGTTTTCATGCGCTTTTGCGCCTGACATACCGCTTGCGCAACTGCCAGGTTTGTCACCCGCTCTGGGCGTGGCAGCCTGCCTGGCGCTCAGGCAACTGTTTACACCGCTACTTGGGCAAGAGGCCTGCCAACAGCTGGCCCTCAAATGGCCCAATGACCTGCAATGGGGGGCCGGCAAGCTTGCCGGGATTTTGGTCGAAACGGCACAACGGCCTGGCGTGCGTCACCCCTGTCTGGTGGTGGGCATTGGTCTGAATTTGCGCGGCGCTCGCGCGCTGTCAACGCATTTGGCGCGTGACATTGCAGATGTTTCTGAGATCTTGGCCGGCACGCCAAACAGCGCAGAGCTGGGCGCAACCACCCTTTGCCCGAGCAACATCGTGAGCGCCATTGCCCAAGCGTGGCAAAAGGCCTTAGACGTCTACGCTGCGGCAGGTTATGCTGCCTTTCAAGATTTGTTTCATTCAGTCGATGTACTGGCTACGGCGCCCGTCGACGTGATTGATCAGGGTCGCGTCTTGCACACAGGTATCGCGCAAGGCACTGACTCAATCGGACGACTACTGGTGCAAACCGCGACTGCAGTGGTGCCTATTTTGGTGGGGGATGTGTCAGTTCGAGGCCAGCCAGGCTCTGGGCCTGCCGTAACACTTAAGGGTACGCAATGATCGTATTACTTGACGTTGGAAACAGTCGAATCAAACTCGGTTGGCATCACCCCACCATGGGACGCGAAGCCGCCGTGCACGCGATGGCGTTGAGCCCGCTCACGCAATTACCGGATGCGCTACGTAAGTGGCTGAGTACGCTTCCGGTTCAACCGCGTGCAGCGCGTGGCGCGAACGTCGCAGGACACGTTGTCGCTCAATTGATCGAGCAAGCGCTGGCCGAGGCCAGCTGCCCGCTTCAATGGATCTTACCCACGACTGAGCACTTGGGCGTGCGCAACGCCTACGACAAGCCAACACAATTGGGTGCTGATCGCTGGGCGGCCCTATTAGGCTTAGCGGGGCACTTTCAAGACGTACACGCACCGCTCGTACTGGCAACCTTTGGCACCGCCACCACCATCGACACGCTGAGCCCCGACAAAGTCTTTAAGGGCGGCCTCATTTTGCCCGGCCCCGCGCTGATGCGTCAGTCTTTAGCGCAAGGAACAGCCAACTTGCCCTTGGCCAGTGGCGCCACCACCGAATACCCTACCCATACGCTTCAGGCGATTGCCACCGGCGTCGTAGCGGCGCAAGCCGGTGCGGTTTGGCGCCAATGCGATATCGCTCAAAAATATTTTGGTGTCGCGCCGATCCTTTGCGTGAGCGGCGGTGGCTGGCCCGAGGTCGAAGCCGAAGTGCGTCGCATGCACGCCGGCTTAAAAATAGAATTTATCGCCAACCCTGTGCTCGATGGACTCGCACGCGGGGTTTAACGTTCATCTTTACCCACACCCTCATTTTCAACCTTATTCTCAACCTCCACTTCGCCTTCATCTTCAACTTTTTACGAGTGAATCGAGCTATGTCATCACAACATTTACAAGAACGCACACGCCTCACTGTCAACCAAGCACGCGAACTCGCCGAGGC
>JBIIWK010000359.1:0-2719 GCA_044338955.1 Burkholderiaceae bacterium | reverse complement strand
ACCATTTTGTATAACGTACCAGGGCGCACCGTTGCTGATCTGGCGCACGATACCGTGCTGCGCTTGGCGCAAGTACCCGGCGTGATCGGGATTAAGGATGCCACCGGCGACATCGGCCGTGGGGCGCTATTGATTCGCGATGTGCCTGCAGACTTTTTGGTGCTCAGTGGCGATGATGCCACAGCGGCCGCGTTGATTTTGCTAGGTGGTCGGGGCAATATTTCGGTAACCGCCAATATCGCTCCCCGTGCCATGCACGACCTGTGTGGCGCTGCGCTCAAGGGCGACGTCACAACTGTTAAGCGCTTAAATAATTTATTGGGCCCTTTGAACAAACTGCTGTTTGTTGAAGGTAACCCTGTTCCGGTTAAGTGGGCGTTGGCTCAGATGGGGCGTATTCCTACCGGGATTCGTTTGCCGCTGGTGCAACTGAGTACCCAATTTCAGGCTCCTTTGCGAGCCGCAATGTCAGAGGCGGGGTTGCTTTAACATGAAAAGTTTGTTGAACAAAAAGGGCGCTTTTGTATCCGCGCTCGTGGCGACGTTATTGTTGTTAAGTGGTTGCGGTGGCTTGCGCTCGGTCATGAGCGGTGATGATTCGATTGATTACAAAAGCGTGGTCCGCACCGACCCGCTCAGTATCCCTCCGGATCTGACGCAGGCTGCAAACGATCCGCGTTACCGTTCAGCTGCAACAGGCACCACAACCTTCTCGCAGTTTCAGCAAGCACAAACGGGTGGCAAAGGCGTTCCAAATGCCGCGCAGTCTGGCGTATTGCCAACGCGTAGCGATATGCGCGTGATGCGTGATGGTGAGCTACGTTGGCTGTCGGTTGAGATGTCGCCCGAAAAAGTGTTTTCGATGACGGCTGACTTTTGGACCGACGCTGGTTTTACGCTTGATGTGACCGACCCGAAGGCAGGCTTAATTGTCACGAACTGGGCTGAAAATCGCGCAAAAATTCCTGAAAGCTGGTTGCGTCAAGCCTTGGGTTCACTGCTTGATAGTCTGTACGACAGTGGCACACGCGACAAATTTCGTACTCGTATCGAGCGGGTAGGCTCACGTACCGAGGTGTACATCTCGCATCGTCACATGGAAGAAATCGCTCGCGTCAACCTGTCTGACGTTGATGTGAAGTGGACGAATGGCAAAGAAGATCCGGGTCTAAACGCCGCGATGTTAGCAAGGCTGATGGTGTACTTGGGTGAAGACGTTGACGGCGCGCGTAGAAAAATGGCGCAAACGACTCCTGGCGCGCAAGAGCCTAAAGTCACCGCACCATCGGGCGACAAGACCATGCTAGTGGTGGCCGAGCCCTTTGACCGTGCCTGGCGCCGTGTAGGTGTTGCGCTCGATTCGGGTGGCTTCACGGTGGATGATCGTGATCGCGCTGCGGGTGATTTCTACGTGCGTTATGTTGATACCGACACAGGCGAAAAACGCGAAGAGCCCAGTTTCTTCAGTCGCTTGTTTGGCGGTAAAGATCCAGCTAAGGCGCCTACGCTTCGTATTCGTTTAGTTCAGCAGGGTAATCAGACGCAGATTACAGTGTTGGATGAGCAAGGTGTGCGTGATAACAGCGCAACGGCGCAGCGCTTGCTGAGTGTGTTGAGCGGCAAGATGTAAGTTAAGTCATAGGCAAGATAAAAAACGACGGCTTCGGCCGTCGTTTTTTTTGGGGGGAGTGCAGGCGTAAAACCCAGGCTAGGTGCCACTACAAGATCAAAGTGAATTGAACAACGACTTCAAATAACGGTACCGATGTTTTGCCCTCAAGATTGAGGTTCTATGCGAACCGAAGATGCACCTTTTTGTGGCGCCAAATGTACCAAAACGGTGCATTTTTTAACTCTTGCTGTTATCCCTTGTGCGGCCCGATAATTCTCTTTGCATCTCGTCAAAAGATTCGTCATGATGATGTTTTAATTGCGTAAAGGTACTGTGTCAGGTCACCGAGTGTCTTTCGCAACGCACTCGTTTCTTTTGCTGATCCTGCCATCAACTCTGCCTGCAATTAAGCGCGGATAGTCAGACTTAAGCTTTGCGCGTCAACCTTTTACTTTATGTGATTCATGCATCTCGGTGATCAGCGACTTTGGTCTAATGACTCAGACCCCTCAGGCCATGCGGTGGCGGAGTCGGCGCTTGCGTCTTGGACAGCACGTCTTGCGCTTGACTTCAACCTTGATCCTCACCAACCTAGCCTTAAGACTAGGCTCAATCATCAGCACCTCGGGCCCTTGCGTATTCAAAAAGCCTTGTATCCAGAAGGTGCTTCGCCTTGTCACGCGATCATTGTGCATCCGCCCGGCGGTATCGCGGGTGGTGATCGACTTGAAGTGCTGATCCACAGTCAGCCAGGTAGCCATGGTTTGGTCACGACGCCTTCTGCCGCAAAATGGTACGGCGCCAACGCCTCGCTTGAGGCTTCGCAGTTGATCGATATTGACTTGCAAGGTGCCATCGAGTGGTTGCCGCAAGAGACCATTGTGTTTAATCGGGCACGTGTGCGTTCTGATTTTGATATCAGGGTGGGTGAACATGGGGCAATGTTAGGTTGGGATCATTTGATCTTTGGTCGCCACGCCTCTGGCGAATCTTTTGTTGAAGGTCACTTTAGGCAGTCTGTAAAAATCAAGATTGATGAGCAACTGATTTGGCATGATCGTTTAGCCTTGATGGGCGATGATGCCTTGTTTGCTTCGCCCATCGGCC
>JBIIWK010000383.1:0-2720 GCA_044338955.1 Burkholderiaceae bacterium | reverse complement strand
GCTGCGCGACCGGTCACCCTGGGCATCCGGCCTGGCGACCTGCGCCTGCAGCCTCAGGGACTCGCCGCCCTGGTGTTGTTTGTGGAGGAGCTCGGTGACCACACCATCTATAACGTGCAGGCTGGCCCCATGCGCCTGAAGGTCAAGGTGACGGGACTGCCCCTCGTGAACGAGGGCGACACTGTGCACCTGGGATTTGATCCCGAAGCCGCCCACCTTTTTGATCCCGCCGGCATTCGCCTGGCCTGAACTGACTGTCCCCTGGAGAAGCCATGAGCAAGCGACCCAACATCCTCTTGATCCTGAACGACGACATGGGCTATTCCGACATCGGCTGCTACGGCGGCGAGGTCGAGACCCCGAACCTGGACCGTTTGGCAAACAACGGCCTGCGCTTCACGCAGTTCTACAACACGGCCCGCTGCAGCCCTTCGCGTGCGTCCCTGCTGACTGGCTTGCATCCGCACCAGACCGGCATCGGCATCCTCACCTACGACTCGGGTCCCGAGGGCTATGCGGGCAACCTCAATCAAAGCTGCGTCACGATCGCCGAGGTGCTCAAGACCGCGGGCTACCGCACCTACCTCAGTGGCAAGTGGCATGTCTCGAGCAACCTGACCCAGCCCACCGACTCGTGGCCGCTCCAGCGCGGATTCGATGAATTCTTTGGCACCATCATTGGCGCAGGCAGTTTCTACGACCCCAACACCCTCACGCGCGGCAATGACAACGCCGAACACGAGGCGCGCCAGCCAGGATTTTTCTACACCGACGCGATCAGCGACGAAGCGGTGAAGATGCTGCGGACCCACCAGCAGCAGCATACCGATGAACCCTTCTTCCAGTACGTGGCCTACACCGCGCCGCACTGGCCACTGCACGCTCACGATGAAGACATCGCCCGCTACAAAGGCCGCTTCGATGCCGGCTGGGACACCTTGCGCGAGCAGCGCCTTGAAAACCTTGTGCGCTGGGGCATCTTGGACGCCAAGTGGCAACTCACTGACCGCGATCCTAGCCAGCAGGCATGGACTGAAGCGCAGCACAAGGACTGGCTCGCCCGCTGCATGGAGGTGTATGCCGCGCAGATCGACCGGATGGACCAGGGCATCGGCCGCATCCTTCAACAGCTCGAGGCGGATGGAGAGCTGGACAACACCCTGGTGATCTTCCTGGCTGATAACGGTGCCTGCGCTGAGGACATCCCGGAGAACGTCACCATCGACGAGCTCGTGAACAAGCTGATGATTGCCCGCTCGCACACCCGCGACGGCGCGGTCGTGCGCTTTGGCAATAACCCGGAACTCATGCCTGGCGCCGAAGACACTTACCAAAGCTATGGCACGGCGTGGGCTAATTTATCAAATACGCCTTTTCGCCTGTACAAGCACTGGATCCACGAGGGCGGCATCTCCACACCGCTGATCCTGCATTGGCCCCAGGGCATCGAACAACGCGGCGAGATTCGCCACACCCCGGGCTACTTGCCGGACATCATGGCCACCGTACTGGATATCTCGGGGGTGCCGTATCCGCAGTCGCTGGATGGGCGCTCCATCTTGCCGCTGGAGGGCCATTCACTGCAGCCGGCTTTTAAGGCCGACCTCGAACAGCGCCCGCCGATGTTCTGGGAGCACGAGGGCAACAGTGCGGTGCGCATCGGCCGCTGGAAACTGGTGCGCCAGCATGGCAATGCATGGGAGCTTTATGACATGGTCGAAGACCGCACCGAGTTACACGACCTGGTCACCCAACATCCCGATCGTGTGGCCGACATGACCCGCCAATACGAGGCTTGGGCCGCGCGCTGCGGCGTGCTTGAGCGCGAGAAGGTGGTCGCCCTCATGCGCAGTCAGGGCGTAACCCGCGCCTTCTGGGAAGACGAGTGAGCTGCTGCGTTCCAGCCTGGGCGCTGCCCGTCGCATGGCCAGGGGTCGAAGCGCCAGTGCTTGCTGCGACCTTGCCCGCATCAAACGCGGTACGACCCCGACTGGTGCATCTGCCCGGCGGCCGTTTCATCATGGGCAGCGATGCGAAGGAGGGCTTTGCCGAGGACGGTGAAGGCCCCGCGCGCGAGGTCGAGGTCTCACCCTTTGCGATCGGCGAGACCACCGTCACCAACAGCGAGTTCCGCGAGTTCGTGCGGGCCACCCACTACATCACCGACGCTGAGCAGGCAGGCACCTCCTTCGTGTTTTACCTGCAGGTCGACCCGCAGCGGCGAGCCGCGATGCGACGTATCTCGCGCGAGCTGCCCTGGTGGCTGGAAGTGGAGGGCGCCTGCTGGCAGCGCCCGCAAGGCCCCGGCAGTGGGATCCAGGATCTTCCGGACCATCCAGTGGTGCATGTGTCCTGGACGGATGCGATGACCTATTGCGCCTGGGCGGGTCTGCGTCTGCCCACTGAGGCGCAATGGGAATACGCCGCGCGTGGGGGCCTCGTGCAGGCGCGTTATCCGTGGGGAAATGATTTCGAGCCTGGGGGCCAGCGCCGATGCAACACCTGGCAAGGGGTGTTTCCCGCGCAGCCGCAGCCAGGCTGGACACCCGGTCCGATGGCCGCACGCAGCTTCGAGGCCAATGGCTATGGCCTTTATCAGATGGTCGGCAATGTCTGGCAGTGGTGCGCAGACGGGTTCAGTCCGCGCTACCACGAGGAGACAGATTTGCACGATCCCCGAGTCGATGCAGTCAGCGGCCGGCGGGCGCAGCGAGGTGGCT
>JBIIWK010000358.1:0-2735 GCA_044338955.1 Burkholderiaceae bacterium | reverse complement strand
GTAGCGCATTGCTGCAGCGTTATCGCCGTCGCGTGAACCAAAATTACCCTGACCATCGATCAAGGGGTAGCGCAAAGTGAACTGCTGCGCCATACGCACCAAGGCGTCGTACGCGGCCTGATCCCCGTGCGGGTGATATTTACCCAGTACGTCACCCACGACGCGGGCAGATTTGACGGGCTTGGCGCCCGACTGCAGACCCATCGCCTGCATGGCATACAAGATACGGCGTTGCACGGGCTTTTGCCCGTCGCCGACATCCGGCAAGGCACGCCCACGCACCACTGAGACGGCATAGTCAAGATACGCCTGCTCGGCATACAAGCCAAGCGTCAGGGATTCGCCCTCATCTTTTTGATCAAACAAACCAGGTTGAGTACCGTCAGTCATTTAAATATCAACCTCTGCAAGATTACCTTTATCTTCGAGCCAGGTCCGGCGTGCACCCGATTCGCTTTTTCCCATCAACATGTCAAACATCGCGGTGGTGTCTGCAGGCGCGAGCGCCCCGTAGCCAACCGGCAGCATTCGGCGTGTGTCGGGATTCATGGTGGTTTCCCAGAGTTGCACTGGGCTCATTTCACCCAGACCTTTAAAACGGCTGATATCCCACGAGCCCTCTCGCACGCCTTCTTTGCGTAACTTGTCTTGAACCACCTCAAGTTCACCGGCATCGAGGCAATAAATTTTGCGCGCTGGTCGCTTACCTAATGCAGGCACGTCGACACGAAACAAGGGCGGACGCGCCACATACACATGGCCTAACTCAACGAGCCGTGGAAAGTGTTTATAGAACAAGGTCAGTAACAGCACTTGAATGTGCGATCCGTCGACGTCCGCATCAGACAGGATGCAAACACGACCATAGCGCAGCCCGGACAAATCAGGCGTGTCTTTAGGGCCATGCGGATCAACGCCAATTGCCACGGCAATATCGTGGATTTCGTTATTGGCGAAGAGGCGATCACGATCGACCTCCCAGGAGTTTAAGACCTTGCCGCGCAAGGGCAACACCGCTTGAAACTCTTTATCGCGACCCATTTTGGCTGAGCCACCCGCCGAATCACCCTCAACTAAAAAGACCTCGGTGCGGGATGAATCTGACGATTCGCAATCGGTAAGCTTACCGGGCAGTACCGCCACGCCCGAGCTTTTACGTTTTTCAACTTTTTGCGCAGATTTGGCCCGCGCCTGGGCTTGACGAATCGCGAGCTCAGCCAGTTTTTTACCGTATTCGACGTTACTATTTAACCAAAGATCGAGTGAAGTGCGCACAAAACCACCCACCAAACGCACAGCATCGCGGCTGTTAAGCCGCTCTTTAATCTGACCTTGAAACTGCGGGTCGAGCACTTTTGCAGAGAGCACAAAGCTCGCGCGGGCAAAGACATCTTCAGGCAAAAGTTTGACACCTTTTGGCAATAAGCTGTGTAACTCGGCAAAGCCCTTCACTGCGCTAAATAACCCTTCGCGCAAACCTGACTCATGCGTACCGCCGGCAGGCGTGGGGATCAGATTGACATAAGACTCGCGCACCACATTGCCCTCATCGGCCCACACGACAACCCACTGAGCGCCCTCACCTTGCGCAAAGCTTTCATGGTCGGCCAGGGCAAATTGCTCGCCCTGAAACATGGGCACGCGTAATTCATGGCCGTCAAGCGCCTCAGATAAGTAGCCCGCCAAGCCATCTTCGTATTGCCAGTTGCGGGTATCGCCTGTTTTTTCATTGACAAGACTAACTTTGACCCCAGCCATCAACACGGCTTTACTACGCAGCAAGTGCATTAACTCGTTGAGAGGGATGACACCAGAGTCAAAAAAACTATTGTCTGGCCAGACGCGGACACGTGTGCCTGACTTTTTACGATTAAGTTCGGGCACCACAGCAAGTGGCTCTAGGACATCGCCGTTAGCAAACACCATACGATGCGCAGCGGCCTCGCGCCACACCACCAGTTCAAGGCGCTTAGACAAGGCGTTGGTGACCGAAACACCGACCCCATGCAAACCACCCGAGAAAGCGTAGGCGCCGCCGCCTTTCTTGTCGAATTTGCCGCCAGCATGCAGGCGCGTAAACACCAGTTCGACCACGGGCGCTTTTTCTTCGGGGTGCAAGCCGACTGGGATCCCTCGGCCGTCGTCTTCGACGGTCACGCTGCCGTCAGCGTGTAAAGTGACTTGAATATGCTTACCAAAGCCGGCCAAGGCCTCGTCGGCCGCGTTATCGAGAACTTCTTGAATAATATGAAGCGGGTGCTCTGTTCGGGTGTACATGCCAGGCCGCTGGCGCACGGGTTCGAGGCCTTTCAGCACCCGAATCGATGACTCGTTGTAAGACTTATTACTCAAGAGATCCCCAATTGCAATAAAAGATGCGCCATTTTACGGAAAATGCGGAATGAGGCAGTTTGGCAGGCAAATCAGCACTCTGGCGCGACGCCTGACCCACTTACTCGAATGCGTTGTAGCTTGCTCGGACGCACCGTGAGTGACCTGTCTGAGTTGTCGCTTACCCGTCTGAATCGTAGCTTGCCCGAATGAGCGGTGGGTCGCCAGAATGCGCTGCATTTAGGCGACGAGTTGTTATTCTGCACGGTCGTTTACCGGCAAAACGCCCCAAACCTAGCAAAATTGGCTGATGTTATGCTTTAATAGGTTTCGGTCATGTGGGTAACGACTAAGTTGCCAACGATCCAAAACACAGGATCTATTACAGCCACGGCCAACCTCGC
>JBIIWK010000120.1:0-9734 GCA_044338955.1 Burkholderiaceae bacterium | reverse complement strand
CAGTGACCCGCCAGCCAGATATAAGTGCTGAAGACCAACAAGATGCAGGCGAACTGAACCGACCAGGTTGCGTAAAGCGCGTACCCGGATATCGTTAAAAACCCAAGTTGGAGGGAGCGATGGCGGCACAGGGACCAGTACGCGGGGAAGAAAATTAGGGCAATGAGCGCAAACTCTGGCGAAACGAAGCTCATGACAGCGGTGCGGCGTTGAACTTACAGCGAGGGTGAGCGGGCATGCTGGTACGAGCCATCAGGGCGAAATGTGAGTAAGAGCCTAAAGAAACGGGGCATTGAGAGTAAATTTTAACTTACTATGTGGGTGTCCATTTTTCCGACTCAGCTCAACGGCATGACAGATTTCACCGATAAGCCTTTTAGAGCAATCCGCAGAAGATTGATCGCTGCATGCGGGGCATCTGCCCTCGTATTTAGAGTCAGCGCCGCCTCGACACAGGCCGTAAACTTGCCCCTCACCCAATCCGACAACGTGCGCTTGCCCGACCTCGACACAGAGCTGGTTGTTGATTCAAAAATCAAACGTAAAATAAAACTTAAGATTCGCTTGCCTGCCCAAGAAAAGCCCACGGCCTTGATTTTGTACTCTCCGGGGCTAGGTAGTGGGGTTTCGAATGGCGCCGATTGGTGCGAAGCGTGGCGCGCAGCAGGCTATCTCGTTGCGACACTGGCGCACCCCGTCACCGACGACAGCATCTGGAACACCAGCAAGAGCAGGTCGTTAAAAGTGACGATCGCTGAGGCGATCGCTTCGCCGCAATACGCGCTGCGGGTTAAAGATTGCAGCGCTGCTCTGGATTACTTGCTGAGCTTGCCCGCGCTCAAGCCTTATCTCGAGAAAGCTGATGACGGTAAGGGTGGTGTTCACCGTCCTCGTATTGGTATCGCCGGTCACTCGTATGGCGCCCTGACGGTGCAATCAATCGCTGGGCAAGGCCAAGGTGGAAAGGGCCCGCTTGATCCGCGCATCGATGCCGCCATTGCGTTATCGCCGAGTGCCATGTCGCAAGAGCGTGCGGCTGCGATGGGGCAGGTCAAGATCCCTTTCTTTTGTGTCACCGGCGATCTCGATGGTTATGTCACTTTTAAGAAAGACGCCGATTCGGTACGCTTAGGGGTGCCCTTAAGTCAGCGCCAATGGGTGTACGACCACTTGCCAAAGGGTAAGCGACAAGAGCTCTTGGTCGCGCAGGCGGATCATATGACCTTCTCTGGCGAACCCATTGAGGCAGAGCACTTCAGTCGTGATGTTTCACTGCCTGAACAAAACAATCCCAAAACCTGGGCGCGTGTTAGTGCACTCACGACTGGGTTTTGGGATTTTTATCTGAAATCAGAGGCGAAGCCTTCGGCCGAGCAGCGCAAGGCTTACATTAAGCGTATGCAGGCCCTCGCAGGCCCTCAGGATCAGTTAAAGTTCGATTAAGCTTGAAACAAAATCTTTGATGCCTTCCCTGCGATGAGAGGCTGGGATTGAGCCGCAGAACTATTCAGTCATTCGAATATTCATAATCTATTCATCCAAAATTCAAATAAGAGACCCCAAAAATGAAAATTATTGTGCTGCCTGGTGATGGGATTGGTGCCGAAACTGTAGCGGTTGCTGTCGATGCGTTAGAGCATGTCTCTAAGCAATTTAAATTGGGCCTAAAGTTAGAGCACGATATCGCCGGACACGCTAGCCTAAAGAAATACGGCACGACCATTCATGAGGGCTTGATGGATTCGGTCAAAAAAGCAGACGGCTTGATCTTAGGACCCATGGCGACCTATGACTTCAAAGATGAATCAAAAGGCGAAATCAATCCATCCAAGTTTTTCAGAAAAGGCTTGGACCTGTTTGCAAATATTCGCCCCGCTAAAACCTATGCGGGCAGTGGCACTACGTACAAGCCGCTCGACTTGGTGGTGGTGCGCGAAAACACCGAAGGTTTTTACGCCGATCGTAATGTCGAATCGGGTGGTAGCGAAATGTTAATTACGCCTGACGTTGTTGTCTCGCTGCGTCGGATTACGCGTCAATGCTGCGAGCGTATTGCACGCTCGGCTTTTGAGTTGGCCATGACACGTAAAAAACATGTGACCATCGTGCACAAGGCGAATGTTCTGCGCATCGGCGATGGGATGTTTATTGATGCCTGCCATGCGGTCGCTAAAGAGTTTCCGTCTGTGCTGGTGGATGATGTGATTGTGGACGCCATGATGGCGCATGTGGTGCGCGCCCCTGAACGCTACGATGTGATCGTCACGACCAACATGTTCGGTGATATTTTGTCTGATCTGACCGCTGAGTTAGCCGGTAGTTTGGGCATGGCGGCTTCGATCAATGCAGGCACTCAGTACGCGATGGCGCAGGCTGCGCATGGTTCGGCACCTGATATTGCCGGGCAAAATATCGCCAACCCATTTTCGCAAGTCTGTTCTGCCGCGATGCTATTAACCTGGTACGGTCAGCGCGAAGGGCGGCCCGAGTTTGTGCAGGCGAGTCAGGCCCTTGAGCACGCGGTCACGCAAGCGATTGCAGCGAAAGAATCTACGCGCGATATGGGTGGCAAGCTTGGCACCAAAGAAACTGGGCAGGCGTTGCTCAAACGGCTCGCGGCCTGATAGAGGACGGCGCACACAACCTGACAGCGCTTAGGCGCGTGCGGTCAATGCAGACAGCGCTTAGGCGTCTAAGACCAAAACACACGTCCTTTAGGCGCGTGCGGCCAACGCAAAGGTCGCAATCGCTTCTTGAATGGCGTGTTGTTCACCAATTGCAGCGCTGGCCTGTAGCGTCAGTTCAGGATGCTTGAGGCGCGCAGCTGCGAGCAAGAGCGGTAAGTCTTTGCGTACATGACTCCCCACCGCTAAAAATACCGGGACCACGGTAATGTGCTTGACCCCAGCACCGACCATGTCATCAATTGCGTGTTCAAGCGTTGGCGTCATGCACTCAAGAAACGCCAAGCTTGTTGGTGCAGTGCTGACCACCTGCATTTTTTTTAAAATATCTTCGAAGGGCATACGCCATTGCGGATCGCGCGACCCATGCGCAAAAAGAATCGTACCGGTCGTTGCAGAGATGGTCATTCGATGCAGGATTACTGGTTAATCACAATGTTGGCGGCTTTGCCAATCGCCATCGCCGTGGCAAAATCTTTGTTCACGTATTCTGTAAACGCAGCACGGTCAAGGGTCATGATGTCAACGCCTAAACTTTTAAAGCGCTCTTTGACGACTGTTGTCGCGAGCGCTTGCTTAAGCGCTGCTGTGAGCTTGTCGGTCACGGCCGCCGGCATCCCCACTGGGCCAAACAAGCCGGTGAACGTCAAAATATCAACATCCTTTGCACCGAGTTCTTGAAACGTGGGCACGTCGGGCAAGAGTGCTGAACGCGCATTGCCGCTTTGCGCGATCGCGACGAGTGTGCCACCTTTGATATGACCGATCGAGGCGATCACTTGGTCAAGAATGCTGTCGATCTGACCGCCCACAGCGTCGTTAATCGCTGGTCCACTGCCCTTGTAAGGGATATGGGTGAGTTTGAGTTGCATCTTTAAGGCTAATAACTCAAGGGCAAGGTGTTGGCTTGAGCCATTGCCGGCCGAACCGATCGAGACTGCAGAATTGGCAGCCTTGGCCTTAGCGGTGAAATCAGCAAAGTTTTTAATCTGACCCTTCGGTGAAACACTTAACACCATGGGTGCCTCATGAATCGGGCCGATGGCTGTCAAATCTTTAGTGGGGTTGTAGGGCGCGTTTTTGTCGAGCGCGGGGCCCACTGCAATCGAGCCACTTGAGCCGAGCAGTAAGGTGTAGCCGTCGGGCGCTGCGCGCACAACGCCTAAAGTGCCGATAAAGCCACCTGCGCCGGGCTTGTTTTCGACCACGACCTGTTGCCCGAGTATTTCGGAGAGCGCCGGGGCAATCGTGCGGGCGGTAATATCAACGTTACCGCCGGGGGCCCAGGGCACAACGATTTTGATGGGTTGGCGTGGATAGTCTTGTGCTTGGACTGAAAAACCCAAGGCACCGAAATAAAAAGCGGTGAAGTAGCCAAAAATAGAAAGTATTTTGCTCATTTTATTGCGGTCTCCGTGCCTTTGCTGGCTCAACGCAAGCGCTCATGTTGTCAATGGCTTAGACTAATGATTGTACGTGGTTGTGACAAGCGGGTAACCCCCAAGCCTACCAAAGATAAGGAAGCGTTTTGAACACACTCAACGAAGCGGCCCAAGGGGTCTATCTGATCACAGTGACGCCGTTTAAAGACAACGGTGAGCTTGACTTGCCGAGTACCGATCGCATGGTCGATTTTTGTCTAGAGCGCGGTGTAACCGGCCTGACAATTTTGGGCATCATGGGCGAAGCCACTAAGCTGACAGCCGAAGAATCGCGCTTGTTTGTACGTCAGGTACTCGCGCGCGTGCAAGGTAAGGTGCCGGTCGTTGTAGGCGCCTCAGCCCCAGGTTTTGCGCCGATGGGCGAACTGACTAAAAGCGTGATGGATATGGGTGCGGCGGGTGTGATGGTGGCGCCGCCTGCGAGCGTGCGCACCGATGATCAGATCACCAGCTACTTTGATATGGTGAATGAAACGCTTGGCGCTGACGTGCCTTGGGTGTTGCAAGATCATCCGGTTTCAACCACGGTACAGATGTCAACGGCCGTCGTACTTAAAATTCTTAAAAATTCTCCGCGCTGTGTGATGCTCAAGCACGAAGACTGGCCGGGCTTAGCTAAGCTCAGTGCGATTTGTGCGGCTATGCAAAAAGGCGAGTTGCGTAAAATTTCGATTTTGACGGGTAATGGTGGCGGGTTGTTCTTGCCTGAAGAGTTGGTGCGTGGTGCCAATGGCGCAATGACGGGTTTCGCCTACCCTGAAATGATGGTCGATGTTTGCGCTGCTTATGCGGCGGGCAACGTCGAGCGTGCCTTTGATATTTTTGATGCTTACCTTCCGTTAGCGAAGTACGAACAGCAGGGTGGGATTGGCTTAGCTGTGCGCAAACATATCCTGGCCGAGCGTGGTGCGATTGCTTCGGCGGCGATTCGCAAGCCTGGTCCAAAGCTATCGGCTCTTGATATCGCGGACATCAAACGCTTGACGGCTCGGCAAGAGAAAAAATTAAGCGCATTAAAGTAAATCGGTATCGCGGGCTGCGGATCGTCGCGTTGATCGCAGCCTGATCCGACAGATTGGCCTTCACCAACGGTTGCTTCACCTACAGAGAGTGCCCCTTCATGATCAACATGCAACTTGACGCCAAAGTCATCGAAATTTTGTCAAAAATCTCGACCGCGACGCTAACCACTATTTTGCTAAAAAAGGGTTTGCGTAACGTTTGGATGCGCGGCACCAAGCCGATTCGCGCGGGTCAACCACGGTTGGTGGCGCGTGCGTTTACTTTGCGTTTTGTTCCGGCGCGCGAAGATTTGGCCACGCCCGAGTCGTGGTCGTCACCGATCTCAACGCGCGGCGCGATCGAAGATATGCCTGAGGGTTGTATCGCTGTAGTTGATTCAATGGGCGTGACAGATGCCGGTATTTTTGGCGATATCTTGTGCGCTCGGATGGCTAAGAAAAAAGTCGCGGCCTTAGTCACTGATGGTGTGGTGCGGGATTTATCTGGGGTGCTCGCTACCGGTTTGCCAGTTTGGTGCTCGGGGGCTGCTGCACCGCCGTCCGTGGCGGGTTTAACTTTTGTCGCCTGGCAGCAACCGATCGGCTGCGGCGGTGTGGCGGTGTTTCCGGGTGACGTGGTAGTGGTCGATGATGATGGTGCGGTGTTGATCCCGGCCGCGTTGCTCGACGACGTGATGGTCAGCGCCCAAGCCCAAGAAAATCTTGAAAACTGGATCATGGAGCAAGTACAAAAGGGTCAGGCTTTGCCCGGTTTGTATCCACCTAACGCTGAAAATCTCGCGCGCTACAAAGCTGAAACGGGGCAAAAGTAACTGCTTCGGCGATAGCAGGCCGGCTTAACCGCTTATTTCTGAGGCGTAACAGTTTGCCGAAGAAACCCAAGCAAGCCGACGGTTGCTACAGCCGCCGCCATATATTGAAACGGACGCGTCTCATTAAAGTCAATACGATCCATTAATAAGATGTAAATACACAGCGCCGCACCAACGCTAGCCACGCGAAGCGGCCATGCCTGAGGGGCTAATAAGCGAGCAGGGATGCGTTGCACCAGCGTGGCGCCGAGCATGCCGCTGAGCAGCCCAATCGATGTCCCTGCCAACACATCGGCGGGCCAGTGCGCACCCAAAGCTACACGGGCTAAGCCTGAAAGTGCGGCCAGCACAAACAACCAGACGGCATACTTGCGCTTTGCCAGCGGCACACTGAAATACAAGGCAGTGGCCAATGCGAAAGCCGTTAGCGTATGACCAGACGGCATGGCAAGCGACGTCAGTGGGTTGCCGACAATATGGAAGCTGGTGGGATCGAGTACAGAAGCAGGGCGCGGCCACTGAAGGCTTAGCTTGAGTATGCGCGAGACTACGCCGGCAAGCGCCCCAGCACACAGCGTTGCTAGCAAGGCCCTCGGTGCCAACACCAACAACGGGCATAGCAGAGCAAAGGCGCTCCAGCCATTACCCAGCATATTAAAAAATACCCAAAACAAATCTGGTAATTTTTGCGTATGCGTATTGACCAGTCTAAACAAAGAAATTGGATCGATGCTGAGTGCGACGATACCCCAGCACAGCAACGGCAACAGGCACCACAGCCATTGGCTGGGTGATATCAGTGAGGCTGAGGCGGCACGAGTCGATGCTGTGGCAACTGGTTGCGCCTTATGCATTTGCACGGGCCGCGGAAAATTGAATATCCATTTTTTCAAGCACTTGCTCAACACTAATCGCACGCATGCAGGCGTTATCCGAGCAAGGGGTCTTGCGATGATTGGCGGCGCTCACGCAGGGCGAGCAGGCAAGTTGTGCGGTGATCGGTATGGATTTGCCCAGCGAGCCATACAGGGCTGGAGTTTCTGGGCCAAACAGCACCACCGTGTGTAAGCGCGTGACTGAAGAAAAATGCCCGGGGCCTGAATCGTTCGTGACCATCACATCGGCCAGTGTGTACAGCGCAGGTAGCTCGGCGAACGAGACTTGACCTGCAAAATTCAAGGCGTTGGGCACGTTGGCACCCAGCCTAACGTTTTCAACATAGGCGTGTTCAGCGGGAGAGCCGGTAATCAAAATCAGGCATTCTGGCCATTTTTGTTGCAAAGCTACGATCAACGCTGAAAAGCTTTCGGGCGCCCAACGGCGTTGTACTAACAGTTCGCTGGCGTTAGGATTGACCAGTAGCAGGGGCTGTTGCCCGAGCGTAAACGCACGCTGCGCCTCGCTTGCCAGGCGCTCGATCCGCGCGAGTACGGCTTGTTTGTCAGTGGGTTTGATCACTGCTTGAGCGATTTGAATCGAAGCATCGGTGATATGAATTTTGCTAAAAGGTTGCTCAGCCTTGGTTGCAAACGCTGCGTGAATCAACGCCATGAAGTTTTTGGCGATATGGATATGGGGGTTGTAGTGCACTTTGTGCGTGAGCATGTTGCCGCGCCAAAGCCCCTCGCCATGAAAGATGTGATAACCCACGCGTCGCCGCGCGCCACATAAGCCGGTTAGCAAGGCTGTGAAGCGCGAGAACAATTCAAGGTCAATCACGGTATCGATTTTTTTGGCACGCGCCTGAAATAAAAACTTGACTGTATCGGTGACCAGGCTGACCAACGACGAAGCGTCAATGGTGAAGATGTTTGCGGCAGGCACAGTATTCAGCAAGGTCAGGCTCGCTTTGTTACTTTTAAAGATTAGAAAAAATATTTCGGCGCCGCGCGCTTGTGCGTTGCGCATAGCGGGATCAACCAAAATCGCACTGCCCATTTCAGAAAGTTCAATGAATAACAGCTTGCGGGGTTTTTCAGCGGGCCCGGCGAATAGTGTTTTGATCCAATCAAACAGCATCACAAAGGGGGTTGCGAGTGCGCAAAGCGGTACGCCGACCCGATGGTCGATGGTGCGCATGGTGTCGACGCTTAGGCTCATGAGTGGGGGCTCTTAACGTAGAGAAACATAAAAAGTTTCGTGTTTGGGTGCGTCACGGTGTGACGTGCTGCGGTTTGTTGATGTTTGACGCGTCAGCGCGCCGGCGACGCAGTAAGGACACCGCACCGGGTAGATAGGTGACCAGGGTGACAATACCAAAGCTCACCGAGGCCAGCACGGTCACGCCACTATCGACACCCCACAACACCAGCGCGGCTGAAAGTGTGGCTTCGCGCAATCCCCACCCTGAAATACTGATGGGTAGCATCATCAAAAGCCCCAAGGCCGGTAGACCGACCATCAGCGCGGCGAACGGCGCGTAGATACCAAAGGCACGCAGACACAACCAAAAGGCGCACAGCGCAAGGGTATGTGTCATCACAGAAATGGTGAGTTGCACCGCGACTTGTGGCCAGCCGAACGCCGTGTCAACCCCCTTTAGCGCTTGGGCCATGCCAAGTTTAGTCAGTAAGGCGAGGATCAGGCCGCGCGTGCGTGGCATCTTCAGTAACAGGCATCCGACCGCGGCCCCGCCAAGCATTGCGCCTAACACCCAGGCTCCCAGCGTTGGCCCCCAAGGGGCAATCATCGTGCCGCTCAAGAGCAAGCCCAATGCCCCAAGAATGTTGTTGCCGACCAGCCCTAAGCCACGATCAAACGCAACACTTAAAAAACCGAGACGCAGGCGCGGTGGCGCATGCTGCAGGTCGATGGGCGCATGAAGTTCTTGTGTGAGGGTAGGGTGCGCCGTTGTTGCATTGTTGTTTTGAGTGAGTCGACTCGCCTCAACGGCGCGATAGCTATCGCCGCCAATGGTGCTCGGTAAGCCTTGATTGATGAGGCCGCCCGCAAAATAAAGTGTGATGTAGGTTGAGACAGGATGATAAAGCCCCAGACTGCGCAACAACCAGCCCCAACGCACGACCGCCAGCAAGTTGGCCGACACAAGCAGAGCGAGCGCCAGCACAAACCATAGGGGTTGCATCTCAATTTTTGTGGAGCTCAGGGCCTGCCAGTCGATATTGCGTACGGCAAGCCAGAGGAGGAGTAGCGACAGCACGACCCGCAGGTAGGGCCAGAGTGATTTAAAGGTCTTTTTCAATTCGGTTTACCTGAATGGGTGGGCGCTTGCGCACCCCCCCAGTTACGGCAGTGATAAAAGCTAAAGTCAGAAATTAACCTACCCAGCCGCTCGATATTCAGTTGTTCAACCCGGGTGCATGACTCAAAACCGCCTGCTTGTAAGGGTAAATCAAAGGACATTTGCGACCAGTTTACAAAAATACTGTCCTGTCCTGTTGGAATTAGCCCAAACCAAAGGTCAAACTGATCAAAACGCGAGTCAAGCACAACGACGTCTAGAGGGCGGGCATACCAGGCCATGCGGCTTGCGAGCGTCCAGTTTTTGACCGAAAGCGTCTGTATTTTCAAATCGTGCGCCAAATCCCGCGCTCGGGCGCCCGCAAGATCCCAGCCCCATAGATCGGCGAGCGGGTTTTTTTTGCCCCACGCGTGTTGCTGGCTGATTCCGGGGATTCCAACAAAAAATAGGGCCACAAAGGCCAGCACGCAGATGATGGCTTGCGTGCGTACAAAGGCGATGATCCACTGCCGTTTGCCAGAACGCCAGTAGGCTGCCAGCGCGTTGGCGGCAAAGGGGATGAGCGCCAACCA
>JBIIWK010000357.1:0-2744 GCA_044338955.1 Burkholderiaceae bacterium | reverse complement strand
GTGGCAGATATGCATATTTCGCGCGGACGCGCGGGGCAAGCGTATCGCGTTGAATTGGCGTCGCTCACCTTGCATGCGGGTGAGGCAGTGGCTATCGTGGGGCCCAGTGGGTGCGGCAAAAGCACCTTGCTCGAGGCGCTTGGCTTGATTTTGAAGCCCGAGCGGGTTGAACAGTTTCGGTTGCTGAACACAGATCTGGCTGCGGATTTAAGCTTGCGGGCAGGGCGCAGAGAATCTCAGTGGGCACGACTGCGTCAACACCATATGGGATACGTGCCTCAGACGGGTGGCCTGTTACCATTTTTAACCGTTAAGCAAAACATCGATTTGCCGGCGTCAATGTCAGGGCACACGACGCAAGGCCTCTTGCTTGATCGTCTGGTTGAGCGCTTACAACTCACAGCCCTTTTAAAACGTTACCCGCGCGAACTGTCGATTGGCGAAAGACAGCGCGTATCATTCGCACGCGCCGTTGCACATCGGCCCGCATTAATTTTGGCCGACGAGCCCACCGCTGCCTTAGACCCTAATCTGGCGGATGAATTGTTTGCCTTGATTTTAGAGACCGTACGCGAGTTCAAGATTGCCGCGTTGATTGTGACGCATGAGTGGTCGATTGTGGCCGAGAGCAAACTTCGCAAGGTCGTCGCTGCGGTGCAAGCGGATCACAGAACGGTGTTTAATGAGCAGCCCTAACACTGCACCCCGCATCAGTGTTTTGCTTGGTCTTGCGCTGCGAGACTTGGCTCACGATCGGAAGGTATCTATTTGTATGATGGCCTCGGTGGTTGCGGTGGTCGCACCACTATTGCTGTTATTTGGGCTGAAGTTCGGCATCGTCAGCCAAATGCGCCATGAGTTGCTCTCTGATCCGCGCAATAAAGAAGTCAAAATGATTGCGAGCGACAACTTGGATCAAGCCTGGTTTGACCGCCTGCACGCACACCCTGCGGTGGGATTTGTCATGCCCTTGACGCGCGCGCTCAATACGGTGGCGGATCTTTATGTTGACAGTACGCGTTTTGTTGAAAATGTCGAGCTGATTCCCACTGCAACTGGCGACCCCTTGTTAGGCGATGTGTTACCACCTGCCTCAGCGAATCAGGTCATCTTGACGGCGATGGCGGCACAGCGTTTGGGCGTGAAACCAGGCGATAGCGTTCGCTTAAATATTTCGCGCCAACTCGACAAAGTCAACGAACGGGCACAGATGCAAGTGCAAGTGCAGGCCATCTTGCCTGGTGCGGCGTTTGGGCGCGCAGCGGCCTTTGTGACGTTGCCGTTGCTGGTGTCGCTCGAAGACTTTCGCGATGGCTATCAAGCACCCTTACTCAATGTTGTCAAAGGCGAAAGCCCACGCACGCGCCAACATTTCGCCCGAGCAAGAATTTATGCCACTGACATTGAGCAGGTCGAGTCGTTGGCATCATTTTTAACCCAGCAGCGAATTGAGACAAGTAGTCGCTTAGCTGAAATTAAAAGCGTGCAGCAGATTGATCGCGTGCTGAGCGTTGTGTTCAATGTGATCGCCTGGGCTGCGGTATTGGGTTGTGCAGCCTCGATGGTCGGGGGGCTGATGGCGAACATCGATCGCAAGCGGAAGGATTTAGCGTTGCTGCGTTTGTTTGGCTATGGGCGCGAAGCGATGCTCGGCTACGTAGTGATGCAAGCAATGACCTTGACCGCCTTTGGGTTTAGTCTTGGCTATATGTTGTACGGCTTAGGCAGCGTATTGTTTGATCGGCTTTTGGGCGTCGCCCTTAGTGCTGGGCGCTTTGTATGCCGACTAGAGCCAACGCACGTTGTGTTTGCCTTGTCCGCGGCGTTGCTTGTTAGCCTGTGCGTGTCACTATTCGGCGGCATCTTAGTGACAAAAATTGAACCTGCAGAGAGTTTAAGAGATGTATAAGACACTGAACGTTTGGCTGGCAGCCGTGCTGCTAGTTGGAGCCCAAACAGTACTAGCAGCCCCTTGGGATCCAAAATTTTTCAATCCAAAGCCCGCTGAAGATGATGTCATCTTGCCGATGCCATGCGAAGGCTCGATGGTCTTTAGAAAGGTTCATGTTCCGTTAGACAAACCTTTAGACGATCTTAAAGTGATGCTGGGCTCTGAATCAGGGGATTTGCGCTACCTTGAGCAGGCTCACTTTGCATTTATCGCCGGTAGTTTCACAACAGATAAGCCCGCGCCAGGTCGCTACTACCTGATGGCAAAGTACGAACTCACCGAGCTTCAATATCAAGCGGTCATAGCCGATACCTGTCCGAAGCCCGCCATGAAACTCATGAGCCCGCAGGTGTCTGTGAGCTGGTTTGAAGCTATGCAGTTTAGTGACAAGTACAACGTATGGCTAAGAAAAAATGCGCTAGAGTCTTTGCCCAAAGAAGATAAAGTGCCAGGCTTTGTGCGCTTGCCGACTGAGGTCGAGTGGGAGTTCGCGGCACGCGGTGGTCACGCAATGTCAACCACCGATTTTCGTGCCACGATGTACCCAATGGCCGAGGGCATGAATAAGCACGTGTGGTTTGCAGGATCGCAATCGGCCAATGGTAAGTTACAGGTGGCCGGCTTATTGCAACCTAACTCGCTTGGCTTGCATGACATGCTGGGTAATGCCGATGAAATGATGTTTGAATCATTTCGCTTGAATAAGGTGGATCGCTTTCATGGTCAAGCGGGTGGTTATGTTGTGCGCGGCGGCAACTACACGACGGCCGAGTCCGATATGCGAACGTCTTGG
>JBIIWK010000119.1:0-9750 GCA_044338955.1 Burkholderiaceae bacterium | reverse complement strand
GCCTGGGTTTAAACCCACGACGCGAATATTATGCTCAGGGCTGACAGAACCCAGTGAGCGCGTGAGCGCCATCAGCGCCGCACAGCCCGAAGTGCCTGCCAGATACGTTGAGGTTAAATTTTCACCGGCGTGACCAATCACATTCACAATCACGCCAGGCCGCTTGAGGGGCTTCCAGACTTGAAAGGCTAAGCGGGTCATATTGATATAGCCAAACACTTTCAGATCCCAACCATCTCGCCAGCTTTGATCATCAAAGTCTTCGATCGAGCCAAGTGGCACGGCACCGGCGTTGTTGACCAAAATATCAGTGGTGGCAAGTTGCTCTCTAAGTAACTCGACATTAGCGGGTTTGGTGAGGTCTAGCGCGGTGAAAGACACCTCAACGTCAGACACCTTTTTGATCTCGCCAGCGGCTGCTTCTAAATCACTGGCAGAACGCGAAACGAGGTGAACTGCACAGCCCTCTAGGGCGAGCGCTTTGGCCGCGCCAAATCCCAAACCTTTCGAAGCACCCGTGATCAAGGCGCGCTTGCCTGCGAGATGAAGATCCATACTGCCTCCTGAAGTTGCTGTCTCTAAGCGCTGGGCGCTATTTCTATGATTATTGTCGACAATCTTACCCGAGATATTGTGCGGAGCGTGATTGCACGATTTGTTTGGCATTGCACAAAGCCAGTGCCTAGTGTAAAAAAGCCTTGTGGTGGTAGCACGAGGTTGCGGTGTCGACATGTGTAGACGCTGCAAGTTGATTGACGTCGTGACTGAAAAGAAAAACATGAGACAAAAACTATTGTTATGCCTGACCGCTGTGACATTGTTGGTTGCCCAAAATGTGAGTGCGCAAAGTCAGCCTTATCCCAACAAGCCGATTCGAATGATTGTCGGTTTTGCACCTGGTGGCTCTGCGGATATTTCAGCAAGAATTTTTGCTGAAGCGATGACGCGAGAGCTCAAAGAGACTGTCGTTGTCGAGAACAAAGGAGGTGCCGGTGGCAATATTGCTGCGGCAGAAGTTGCGCGTGCCGAACCCGACGGCTACACGATTTTTTATGCGACGTCGGCAATCGTATTGGGGCCCCTCTTGTATCAAAGCGTGAAGTACGATCCCTTTGTGGATTTTTCGCCCGTGATGTTGACTGCGACGAATCCATTGGTGTTTTTAACGACGCCAAGTTTGGCGCCGCGTTCGCTTAAAGAGTTTGTGACATATGCAAAAGCTCAGGGCAATATGAACTATGGTTCAAGCGGCGCGGGCACGATGACCCACTTGCCCGCTGCTGCCTTCGCACGAGAATTTGGTTTAGAGTCTAGCCATATTGCCTACAAGGGCGAATCTCCAGCGCTAATCGATGTTGCCAGTGGTCGTACCCAGTTCATGATTTCTACCTTAAGCGCAGCGGTGGCGATGCTGTCTGATACGCGAGTGCGCCCCTTGGCGATTGCGGCGACGAAGCGCAGCCCATTGTTTCCGGAGGTGCCCACTTTTAATGAGGCGTTAGGCACGACAGATTGGGTGATGGGTGCCTGGCAAGGCGTTGTTGTGCCTAAAGGTGTAGCCCCCGAGATCATCAAAAAATTGAGTGATGTGCTGGCGACTGCACTGCAAGAGCCAGCACTTAAAACCAAACTCGCCCCGCAAGGTACCGTGCTTTTAGGTGGTACGCCTGCGCAGTTCACTCAATACATGAAAGAAGAGCAAGTGCGTTGGAAAAAAATCATTACCGAGAGTGGCGCGAAGGTCGAATAGCTTATTTCAAATCAGAGAGCGGCGCGAAAGTTAAATAGCCTACTTCATACCGATTTTGTTTTCGCGGATTAATTTCTCTAACGGCTTGGCTTCGTCAACTAACATTTTTTCAAAGGCTGCTGTCGTCATTGCGGTAGGCGGTATGGCTTCGTTGGTGAGCCAGGCTTTCATGGCTGGCTCTTGGATGATTTGATTAATCTCTTTGTTTAACCGTGCGACTAAAGCCTCTGGTAGCCCTTTGGGCGCAAAGACGCCAAGCCCGTCAATGAGTTTGACCCCAGGCACCGCCCGTTCATTGACGGTCGGAAGATTGGGCAAGGTTGGTGAGCGCTCGCCGTTTACCAAGGCGACTGCCCGCGCACGATTGTCATTCACATAGGGCCTTGCAAAAAGCCAAGTCGCGAGCATCACATCAACCCGACCACCAAGAAAATCTGCCATTGAGGCGGCCCCACCTTTATAGGGGATATGGACCATATCTAGTTTGCCGATGGAGTTCATTTGTTCGATCAAGAGGTGGTACGAACTGCCTACTCCAACGCTCGCAAAACTAATTTTTTGCGGATTCGCGCGCGCGTACGCCACCATCTCTTCAATCGTTTTATAGGGTAAGTCTGGTCGCACCAGCATCACCACCGTCATTGGCCCGACAGCGGCCACGGGCGTCAATTTATGTTGCGCCTCGGTGACCGAGTCAATCATGATGTTGCCGTATGAAGTAAACAGGATGGTCGCGCCATTAGGCTGGGCGTTTGACACATACGCGGCGCCCAAATTTGCACCAGCGCCAGCCTTGTTTTCAATCACAACGGGCACGCCTAAGGCAATGCCTAGTTGATTGCCAAGGCGACGGCCAACCGTATCAGTGATCGCGCCAGGGGGGTAGGGCACAACAAGAGTGACTTGCTTGGTTGGCCACGCGGGTTCGTTTGCGGCCCAAGAGGTTTGAACGAAACAAGCTTGAAAGAAGACTAATACAAGTGCGAGGTTGACGCGTACGATCAAAGCGTGAAGCATGATTAACTCCTAAGGCCTAACCACTTTTTGAATTGTTTAAATTTTGTTCTGATAATTGACCAGAGCAAGGCATTTGCAGACAGAGCTTCGTTGGCCTGTTCAGGCGCCGGGCTCGAGGCTGCGCTTGCTGCACTGCTTTGGCCAGCCGTATTTGCGTTGGTCGCGCTGTCGCTGGCGGGCGCTGTCGTGCCTGTCTGTGGGTCGCCCTCGCTTGTCGGCACACTCGCCTCTTTGCTGAATTCTTCGGCGCAGCGTTGAGCAAATACATCCATCAACGCCTGCGTGACGGCGATACCACCTGTGCTGCCGAAGTCAGCCAACACACCGCCTAGTTCAGCCTCAGACGTGAGCGCGACGATGCTCGTGGGCGTGCTGGCCGAGGCATCGTCGCGTACGGTGTACACCACGTTGACCTCAGCACGCGCGCCGGCGCGCATATCCGCCGCACCGCGCACGTGTAGTTTGCCAGTTAAAGACTCTAAGTCGACCGAGGCAGTCACTTTGCCTTTGAACTTAATTTTCTTGGGTCCAAAGGCAACCAGCATGCCGCCAAGATAGTGACCCTCGTCGTCGCGTCCGTCAATACTAGCGCCCGGCATGCACTTGACCATTCGCTCGACTTCAGCAAAACGCTCAAGCACCGCACGGGGCTGCCCCGGAACGCGAAATTCTCCTTCGAAGCGCATGCTTAGGCGCCTTTGCTCAGTCGACGTAAGTGCGGCGCACGATTTTCGCGGCCAAAATGCAGCTTGCCGTAGGGGTCGCTCATTTCGGATGGTGATACGCGAGCATCGATGATGAATAAGCCGCCGGCTTGGATGCCGCGCTCGATGGCGGGCGCGAGTTCGGCTTCAGAGGTGAGTCGTACGCCGTCGCCACCGAAGGCTTTTCCAATTGCTGCAAAATCTGCCGACTGCCATTGTGCAAGGGTCGGATCAAAACCTTTTGCTTTGAGTTTGTGCACCTCTGCGCCGTAGCCCGCATCGTTCCAGATGATCAGTACCAGTTGAATCTTGTGTCGTGTGACCGTGTAGAGTTCTTGTAAGTTCATCATCACACTACCGTCGCCTTCCATCGCAACGTGCGCACGCCCGGGATGCCCGACACTCACGCCAATTGAAAGCGGCAGCGCCTGGCCAACAGCGCCAAAATGATGCGAGAAGTGAACCAAAGCGCCCTCAGGTAAAGCGGTGTACATCGCAGGAAACGAAAAATAATGCGCAGCACCGATAGTGAGCACGACATCTTTCGGTAAGCCTTGCGATAGATTTTTTGCGAGTAGACGTGGGTCCAAACCATCGGTGGGCTTGGTAAAAACAGCCGCTGGTGCATTTAAAATCTCGCGAGTCGCTGCGGTACGGAAACCTTCTTTTTGTACCTTGCGGGCCTCAAGCAGTCTGCTCAAGGCAGCCGCGGTTTTCTTGGCATCACCGCAGACGTAAAGACCAGGGATCACGCCAATCTCGTCTGGGGCTGCTTTGATGTCGATACGTGCGACCTCGGCCAACGGAAACATCAAACCGCCCTCAGCGGTGTAGTAACCCAACTCAGCGCCCAGCGCCAACACAAAGTCTGACTCGGCAAACAGGTGCTCGGCAGGTGCCGACGCAAAAGTGCCTGAAATACCTAGGTTGTATTCTTCGCCCAGAAACAAATCTTTCGCTTGCAGCGAGGTGCCTACTAACGCACCGAGTTGCGCAGCGAGTTTAAGAATCTCTGGTTTCGCATTCCCGCGTTGTGCGCCAAGGCCCGCAATAATGACAGGGCGTTCGGCCGCGATCAGTTTGTCTAAAAGCGGCTGCAGCGACTCGTCACTTGGCGCGCCAATCGGGGCCGGCAAGAAATTGGTCGAGGGCCGGTAGTCAAAATCCCAGTCAAAGGATTGCTCTTGCAGCGCCATATCAAGGTTGAGTACAACCGGGATGCGATGCACACGCGCGGCATAAAACGCCTCCGCCATTTCGTCGGCTAAGTTATCGGCGCTGCTAATGTCATGAAACCGAGCACCACAGGCTTCAACAAAACGGCGTTGATCCATGGATTGGATATTGTTTTTTGCACCTGCAGCAATTTGCCCAGTAATTAAGACCATCTGCGAGCGATTGCGTACGGCAATGCTCAGCGATGTGCCGACTTGGGTTAAGCCTGGGCCGCAGGTGATGGTGCACAAGCCGACTTGGCCTGTGGTGCGGGAAAAGCCATCTGCCATCGAGACGGCACCCGTCTCATTGAAAGAGGAGACGATATTGATTTTGCCTTGACGCCCTAACGCGCCCCACAGCGACATATTGCCATCGCCCATCAGGCCAAAGAGTGTTTTGCAACCTTCAGCAACCAAACCAACCGTGACGGCTTCATAGACTTTCATGTGGATCTCCAGATTGACGCACCGCTTGTGTGGATGCTTTTTATTATTTTGCTCATGATAACCGCACATAAGCTAGAAAATTCTAATAAATGCTTGTAGCATAGCGCTAAGGTTAGTGCTCAGACACTAATCGAAGCGCGCCATTAAAAATCTTAAAACAGGGCGGCGTGGTACCAAACAAGGGGAATTCAATGAAGATGCTTAAGGTCGGCTTTGCTGCTGCTGCGTTGTTTTGTGTCGCTTCAGTGTCTGTTGCTCAACAATATCCACAAAGAGATGTGAGAATGATTGTGCCGCAAACGACAGGAGGTGCCACAGATTTGCTGGCGCGATTGTTTGCGGAAAAATTGTCGCAACGCTGGGGTCGTTCAGTCTTTGTTGAAAATAAAGCAGGCGCGGGCGGAATCATCGGGGCGCAATTTGTCGCCACAGCCCCGAATGATGGCTATACCCTTTTGATGTCAAGTGATGGTCCTCAAGCGATCAACGCTAGCCTGTACAAGTCTTTGCCTTATGACCCAATTAAAGACTTTACGCCGATCGCAACGATCGGCTCGGTGGCCTTTCTAATCGCAACAAATAATCAGTTGGGGGTATCTGATTTTCCCGCGCTGGTGAAGCTGGCTAAATCTAAATCTGGGCTGACGTTTGGCTCAGCCGGAACGGGCTCTTTGAATCATTTAATTGGCGAAATGATCAACCAAGCCACGGATATGAACTTGGAGCATGTGCCGTACAAGGGCGCCGCGCCCGCGCTGACAGATTTGCTTGGGAATCACGTGTCAACCGTTGTCGCGAGTGTGCCTTCGATTGCGCAGCAGGTTGACAATGGCAGTTTAAAAGCGTTGGCCGTAACGAGTGCCGCGCGGTCTCAACGCTTGCCTAATTTGCCGACGATCTCTGAGTTAGGTTACCCGCAATTTGGCGTCAGCCCTTGGGTTGGTTTGCTTGGGCCAGCCAATATGCCGATGGAGATTGTTGCCAAAATTAGTGCAGACATCACTGTTATTTTGAAAGAGCCCGCTGTGATTTCGAGGATTCTTTCTATTGGCATGGAGCCTTTAGTCACTTCACCCGAGCAGTTCAAGACGTTGTTGGCACAGGACATTGAAAAATGGGGCCGTGTAGTTAAAAAAGCAAATATTGCGCCGCAGTAAAAATCAAACCTTTTGTTCTTGATGGAAAAAAAAGTCATGTCGAATGCTACACAAATAAAGGATGTTCCTGCGGCAGCAACAAATACGCGACGCTATGACGCGATTGTGGTTGGGGCCGGCTTCGCGGGGCTCTACATGCTTAAACGGTTGCGCGCGCTTGGCTTGAGTGTTCGGGTGTTTGAAGCAGGCTCAAACGTCGGAGGCACTTGGTTTTGGAATAAATATCCTGGTGCGCGATGCGATGTTGAGAGCCTTGAATACTCGTATTCGTTTGACGAAGATCTTCAGCAAGATTGGGTTTGGCCAGAGCGTTATGCCGAGCAACCAGTTATTTTGAAGTATCTGAACCACGTGGCGGATCGGTTTGACCTGCGTAAAGATATTGAGCTGAATCAGAGGATATCGTCTGCTCACTACGATAGTGAGCGCTGCCTATGGACTCTGTCGACGCAACGTGGTGACTTTGTCGAGGCGCCTTTTTGCGTCATGGCGACCGGCTGCCTCTCGGCGGCAAAGCTCCCCGAGATTCCGGGTATCGATCGCTTCAAAGGTAAGTGGTATCACAGCGGATTATGGCCGGAGCAAGGTGTTGACTTTACGGGGCAAAGGGTCGGCGTGATTGGTACGGGCTCTTCAGCGGTGCAAATAATTCCGTTGATCGCTAAGGAGGCTTCGCAGTTGTTTGTGTTTCAGCGTCACGCCAATTTTGTGGTCCCGGCACATAACAGGCCTCTTGACGCCGCCGTTCATCAAGCTCACCAGGCGAATTATGTTGAACACCGTGCAGAGGCGCAGTTGACACCATTTTGTATTGGGGGGCATCCTAAGCCAACCAAGAAGGCTTTTGAGGTTTCAGCGCAGGAGCGGCAAGAAACGTACGAGACCAAATGGGCGAAGGGCGGTGCGATTAGCTTTCTTTATACCTATACCGATCTTTTGGTCAGTAAAGAGGCCAATGAAACTGCCGGCGAATTTGTTCGACAAAAAATTCGACAGACTGTAAAAGATTCACAAACGGCCGAAGACTTATGTCCAAATGATCACTACATCGGGACAAAGCGTTTGTGTGTAGACACAGGATATTTTGAAACCTATAACCGCAGTAACGTACGGCTGGTGAATGTCCAGAAAGCACCGATACAGCAGATCGAACCTGAGGGACTAAAAACTGAAAACGAGAGTTTCGCCTTGGATGCGATTGTTTTTGCAACGGGATTCGATGCGATGACCGGCGCGCTCTTTGAGATTGATATTCGAGGTAAGCAGGGCGTTGAGCTTAAAACAAAGTGGGCGGATGGCCCAGCAACCTATCTTGGCCTCATGACGGCGGGATTTCCCAATATGTTTATTGTGACCGGGCCAGGAAGCCCCTCTGTTAAAACGAATATGGTGTGTGCCATTGAACAGCATGTCGATTGGATCGCGGATTGCATCGAACAGATACGATCGCAGCAGCTACGTGAGATTGATGCAGATCCAAGTGCTCAAGCGCAGTGGACTCAGCATGTCAACGACGTGGGTGACTCGACACTCTATCCCCTGGCAAACTCTTGGTATGTTGGCGCAAACGTACCAGGAAAGCCTCGCGTATTTACGCCGTACGTAGCTGGGTTGGATGTGTATAGAAAAAAATGCGACGAAGTAGCGGCCCAAAATTATGCGGGATTCTTGAAGCGCTAAAGCATAATTTTTGCAGTCGCAGCCAAGGGCTCATTTTTAATTTTTATTGAGAGAGATCAGAATGACTAAAAGCCGATATTTCGTTAAAGAAGCAGATGTGACCCCCTATAGCCCCGCCAACCATGGCGACACGGTCAACCGTCGCCTGATCGGCCCCGAGACCGTTGGCGCCAAACACCTTGAGGTTTTGCTCGGCGTGGTGGGTGGCAAACTCGCGGGTGATGGCGGCGGAGCCTTGCCGCATCGTCATCCCGGGATTGAGCAGGTTTGCTACATGCTCTCGGGTCGCGCGCGCGCTGAAGTGGGTGGTGAAACCTGTGAACTGGGCCCAGGGGATTCGTGTTTCTTCCCAGCCAACGAAGTGCATGCGTTTACGCGCATCAGCGAAGAACCTGTGCGCGTGTTGGTGATTTATTCGCCACCCTACGGCGAGTCAAAAGAAAAGGGCATCGCCGCATGAAAGGCTTGAGCGCATGGCTGACGGGTTTGTTGTTGATCGCTGGCACGATGGCGCCAGTTTATGCGCAGTGGGTGCCAACCAAACCGATCAAAATGATTGTGCCCTACGCACCTGGCGGTGCTGCTGATTTGACAGCGCGGCTCATGGCAGAGCAACTCGCGCTTGCCGTAGGCCAACCCTTCATTGTCGAAAATCGGCCTGGTGGCGGAGGCGTGATTGGCGCAGACCTCTTGGCCAAAGCCGTACCAGATGGCTACACCATCAGCTTTGGCTCAGATCCGCCTTTCACAATCAACCCCCATTTGCATAGCGTGCCGTACGACGCGTTAAAAAGTTTTTCGCACGTGAGTTTGGTCGCAAATCTGCCGTTGGTGTTAGTTGTGAACCCACAAAAAATGCCAGTTAAAAACGTGGCCGAATTGATTGCCTTGGCCAAAGCGAATCCGGGTAAATTCACCATTGCCTCGTCTGGGAATGGCTCGTCAGGGCATCTGGCGGCAGAGCTTTTCAAGCACGAGGCGGGGATCAATCTCGTACATGTTCCTTACAAAGGGCAAGCGCCTGCCAACACAGACATGATCAGTGGTCATGTCGACGTGACCTTCAGCTCAATTGGCCCCGCCACGCAGCACTTCAAAAGTGGTCGCTTGATACCACTTGCGGTGACGACCTCGAGTCGGTTTTCGGGTTTGTCAGACGTGCCCTCCCTTGCTGAGACCATTACAGGATTTGATATAGGCGTTTGGCTTGGGCTGACATATCCTGCCAGCACACCTCAGGCGGCGATTGATCGTATCAGCCAAGAGTCCGATAAAATTTTGCACACCCCGGCAGTGATGGAGCGGTTTAAAGCGCTGGGCTATGTGCCAGTCGGAGGCAAGCCCGAGGTGCTTAAAAATCGTATCGAGTCGGACTACAAACGTTTCGGTGAAATTATTCGCGCGAATAATATCAAGGGCGATTAGCGCGGCACTTGTTTAGTCAGGTCAGCGCTCTTCGCTCTGGCTGCCTTTACGTAGCCTATCTTTTCTGCCGTTGGGTTTAACTCAACGCGCGGAAACCCCAACGTTCTTTAGGGCGGCGAGGACGTCAAAGATACATCGATGACAGGTCGCCTGCGCGACCTTGTTCGATCAAGCTTTGCTTGCTGCCCGAAAATACCGAGGCGCCTTGGCGCAACACGCACACGTCAGTGGAAACCTTGAGTGCAATGGCCGCCATTTGCTCGCTCAGCATAATGGCGACGTTTGAACTCTTGGCAAAGTCGCTGATGAATTGATAAATTTGAGTCGTGATTAAAGGCGCAAGGCCAAGCGAC
>JBIIWK010000356.1:0-2751 GCA_044338955.1 Burkholderiaceae bacterium | reverse complement strand
CCAACATGAACTACTCAATCTCTAACAACGCCGAATTCGGCGAATACGAGACTGGTCCTAAGATTGTGACCGAGGCAACACGTGACGCCATGCGTTTGGCACTCAAAGATATCCAGACCGGCGAATACGCTAAGCGCTTCATCCTTGAAAACCAGGCTGGTGCACCAGCACTGATTTCGCGTCGTCGTATTAACGCTGAATCGCAGATCGAAGTGGTCGGCGCTAAATTGCGTGCCATGATGCCTTGGATCGCAGCAAACAAACTGGTCGACAAAGCAAAGAACTAATTTAGTCTTCAGTTTGACGTGCGAAGGTTTGATCTCTAAGCCTTCGTACATGGTGCCAGTCAGCAGGCTATCTGAGCTGCAAGGTATCAAACGAAGTCTTCGGTTTTTGAATCACGCCCCTCGGGGCGTGCTTTTTTTGGGTTAACCTCTTAGCATGATGAACACACCACACTATCCACACCCCATAATTGCCCGCGAGGGTTGGCCTTTTTTAGCGGGCTCAATACTCATCGCTGTGCTTGTCAGCTTTTGGTCGCCTGGCTGGTCGATCTTTTTTTGGGTGATTGCAGCCTTCGTGTTGCAGTTTTTTCGTGATCCAGCCCGCTCGGGTTCAACCGAGCCTCTGGCGGTTTTGTCGCCTGCCGATGGTCGTATTGTGGTGGTCGAACAGACCTTTGACCCCTATGGCGAGCGCCAGGCACTGAAGATCAGCGTGTTCATGAATGTATTCAACGTGCACAGCAACCGCAGCCCCGTTGATGGTGAAGTCCTAAAAACACAGTATTTTGCAGGTAAGTTTTTTAACGCGGCGCTTGATAAGGCTTCGCTCGAAAACGAGCGTAACGCTATGGTGGTACGCACGCCTGCGGGCCACCTTGTGACTGCAGTCCAGGTCGCCGGCTTGGTCGCCAAACGCATCCTTTGCTATACCAAGGCAGGTAATACCTTGGCGCGCGGGCAGCGCTACGGATTTATTCGCTTTGGTTCGCGTGTAGATGTCTATTTACCGCTTGGTTCGCGCGCCAGAGTGGCAATTGGTGATAAGGTGAGTGCAACGAGTACCGTTCTGGCTGATCTGCCTGCTCCAACTATCTGAGGTCAACGATGCCTAATAACCCTTTGCGCGATCCTGATCTTCGTCATCGCAGCATTTACTTGCTGCCTAACGCTTTTACGACTGCGGCACTTTTTGCTGGGTTTTATGCAGTCGTGCAGGCGATGAATGGTCGCTTCGAGATGGCGGCTATCGCAATTTTTGTGGCGATGGTGCTCGATGGCATGGATGGTAGGGTAGCCAGGCTCACCAACACAACTTCGGCCTTTGGCGAGCAATACGACTCGCTCTCGGACATGACTTCGTTTGGGGTTGCCCCTGCGTTGGTGATGTACGAGTGGATGCTGCAAGATTTAGGTCGCTGGGGTTGGTTGGCCGCGTTTGTGTATGTTTGCGGTGCCGCCCTGCGGTTGGCACGGTTTAATACCAATATCGCCGTGGTAGATAAGCGCTTTTTTCAAGGCTTGCCTAGCCCTGCGGCAGGCGCTTTGATTGCAGGTTTTGTTTGGCTGGTGGTCGACAATCGCTTGCAAGTGCCTCACGAGTTTTTGGCTTGGACAGCCTTTGCGATCACGATTTATTGCGGCATTGCGATGGTCTCGAATCTGCCGTTTTATAGCGGCAAAGCCTTCGCACTAGGCCGTAGCGTACCGTTTTGGATGATTCTGGTTTTTGTCGCAGGCTTTGTCTTTATCTCAAGCAACCCGCCGGTGATTTTATTTGGCCTGTTTATCATTTACGGGTTGTCTGGCTGGGGGGTCTGGCTGTGGCGCTGGCGCCGCCTCTCTAAACAAGTGGCGATGCGCAGCGGGGTCGAATAAGCTTTTAATCCCTGCGCATAT
Organism: Burkholderiaceae bacterium; assembly: GCA_044338955.1. Classification (GTDB taxonomy): domain Bacteria; phylum Pseudomonadota; class Gammaproteobacteria; order Burkholderiales; family Burkholderiaceae_B; genus Zwartia. The sequence continues at coordinate 847 of JBIIWK010000356.1, read as the reverse complement.
ACATTGGATCGGGCCCTGGATGGTGGCGATTGGCGAGGTTGCCTTCTGGGCCCATGAAGACATACATCATTGAATACCAGGCTGAAGACTCCATATAGCGGTAAGACCAGACTTTTTCGTTTCCTCGGGAAATACCGTCAATGCTTGCGGGCGGTCCAAATTCGCACAGCACCCGCGCGTCAGACCATGTTCCGGTATTTAAAAGGTCAAAATGCGCATCGGTCAGAACCTGGGTAAATGGGCCGATGGCATTGTCTTTGGTGGTGTTTGTGCCCCAGGCTTGGTGCCCAAACGGCTGCTGCGACCAGACCAAGCGCTCAGTGCCGTCTTGATTGCGGCAAACGGTAGTGGGCTTACCGAACTGTTTGATAACGTCAGCTACCGGGGTGCCGGGCTTAGTGGACTGAAGTTGCGCACAGCCACCTAGTGCAAGCATTAATACTATCGCTGAAAAAGTTTGCGCACGCATCGTAAGCCTAAGTTTAAATTGGTCAATATGTCACAGAGCCATTTTTAGGGCTCTGTGGTCGCGCATGCTTTTGCAAGACGCCCAGCCTATTGTGCCATTGAGATCAGTTTTGCGAAACATATCCCCACTCTTTCTGACGCCGAGACTGTCGCCGGTTGCGCCAATAAGCTATACTCTTTAGGCTTTGTTGCGATTTTTGAGCTTAGTTCGGTTTAATGTTGAAAGTTCGCTGATAAAGTTCGCTCTTTTTGTTTTTTAATCACGTTAAAGCACCTCGGCTTTAACGCTTGTCATTTGAGGCTTAAAAATGTCTGTTGCTGATATTAAAAAATCCGACATCGTCGCGCAGTATCAACGCGCGCAAGGCGATACCGGTTC
>JBIIWK010000117.1:0-9778 GCA_044338955.1 Burkholderiaceae bacterium | reverse complement strand
GAAAGAATCATAGGGCGAGACAACGTGTCTGCGATCGCAACCTCAGACCGCAACGCGTGCGCACTCGAAACCCCGGACAACAATGCGTGATCAAACCCTTGGCCACTACCGCCAAAGGCGGGCGTATAGCTATCAAATAACCAGCCAGCTGCCAACGAAAAATCCTGACAAGTTTTTGCCACGTTTCCTGCGGTATCCAACCCAGGCCCGCCCACTCTAAAGGCTTTTAAATACGGCATATCAAACGAGGCACAAAAATCGGGATTTTCGTCACCGTGAAACTGCAGCAAGCTTGGTCGCAACGTATGAATCACGTCTTTAACAGCCTGAGGTTCGGGGTTTACAAATAGCGCGACTGTGCTGATGAATGCCGGCAGGTCTGCACACAGCGCTGCAGCATGTTCGGCGCTTACAAAACGCTTGCTCGGCGGATAGAAAACAAAACCCAGGGCATCAACACCGCTCTGTGCGCAGACACGCACATCTTGAGCGCGTGTCAAGCCACAGATTTTGATGCGCGTGCGTGTAAAACCGAGGGTTGAGGTCATGGCCAGAAATTAATAGAAATCGTAAATAATATATTTGCGCGCTTGCTGTTCAAGAACCGCAACGCCACAGCCGGCAAGATCCGCAACAGGTTGCGTGTTTTTCTTTGCGAGCCTTATTCTAGACCGAGTTCGCGTAAACCGAAGCCTAAGCCCTGACGCTGTGCCAGCAAACCCGATGGGTACGATACCTCGGTAAGATATAGGCCATCGGGTGCAAACGTCGGTGCGCCTTTTGTTCGGTCTTTGAGCGCTAACAAACTGGTCATGAATTCGATCGGCTCTCTACCCTGCCCGATCTGCACTAAAGCGCCCATGATGTTGCGAACCATATGGTGTAAGAAAGCGTTACCGCGCAACGACACCGTAATCAGGCTCCCGTGCTGCACAAGCTTAAGATCAGAGATCGTGCGTACGGGAGACTTAGCTTGGCACTGCGACGACCGGAAACTACTGAAGTCGTGCTCCCCCACTAAAGAACGTGCCGCTTGTGTCATAGCCGAAACATCTAGAGGCTGAAACACCCAGCCGGCTTTACCCGCCCAAAGAGGCTGGCGCACGCGACTATTTAAAAGCACATAGGTATAAGCGCGCGCCGTCGCTGAAAATCTTGCATGAAAATCATCACTAACAATCTGCGCCCACTGCACAGAAATCGACTCGGGCAGGTGCGCGTTCACACCCCTCACCCAAGATTCTTCTGTGCGGCTGATCGCGCAATCAAAATGCACAACTTGCCCCAGGGCGTGCACGGCAGTGTCAGTACGACCCGCGCAGGTTGTGTGAACAGGTACGGTGGCAAAAGCGGCCAACGCACGCTCTAGCGTATCTTGGACTGTTTGCCCATTTGGTTGTTTTTGCCAACCTTGCCAAGAGCGTCCGTCATACGCGATGCCGAGCGCTAAGCGTGGCATATGTGTAAGTCAATGTTGAACAAACGCGAGCGAGCTGGAGATAGGCTATTGCGTAAACGCTTACTCATAAAAAATCCAACCGTCACTGCGCACGAAAGGAATCAAGTCTTGGACGCGAGGTGACCGAGACAAATCTTCGATTCGCACTGCCGCAATCAAACCTTGGGAATTGAACTCGACTGAATAATGGTCGGCTCTCTCTTTGCTGCCGAACCGCTCATATCAAGATTGAGATCAATCCCTTGAAGTTTTTGATCAAGTGCTGCACGCGCTGAGGAATCGAGCGGAGCGGGAGAATCATCGCCTTCAACCTGATCCAGCTCACGACGCGTACTAGCACGCCGTAACAACCAAGCTACCAACAATCCACCCAAAGCTAAGATCACGGTTAAGATCCCCACCGCGCTGGAGCTGAACTTTGACCAAAACTGTGTCAAGGTACTTTGAGCGTTCGGACTGGTCGCCCCAGTTGTCGAAACCGCGCCAGACGCCACGCCAGCCGTCGCGCCGGCTGAACCGGTCGCAGCGTTTGCGGCGCCAGCGCCGGTCGCACCGACTGAGCCTGCAACGCCAGGTGCACCTGTTGCACCAGCCGAGCCTGCAACACCCGCCGCACCCGTTGCGCCAGCCGAGCCTGCAACACCCGCCGCACCCGTTGCGCCTGCTGAACCTGCTGCACCTGCAGCACCTGTTGCACCTGTTGCACCAGCCGCGCCGGTGGCACCAGCCGTACCTACACCCCCGCTCGCGCCTGCTGTGGAGCTAGTTGCTTGATTCAGCGCATTTTTTAATTGCTGAACGTTTTGTTGCAAGCTATCTACCCGAGCCTGAATCTCTGCGAGCTCTTTAGCGGCCGCCACGCGAGCATCTTCTCGTTGCTCTGTCGTGCTCGACGAGGTGAGCAAAACACGGTCGGTACCCGTAGTCGGTGTGGGCGCTGCACTGACGGTTGATACAGAACTCGACTGTGCCGCGCCCACAGGTGCTGCGACCGTAGGCGTGCGTGGCGCCGCACTCTGTGTGTTTGGATCACCGCGCATACCGTTAAAAGCAGCGAGGTGCTTTTGGTACATATCGCGTGCAAGCTTCGGGTCAACGGCCCGCACAGTTTGCGCGTCAGGTACTTTGAGCGTTACCCCGGCCTTAAGCAGGTTCATGTTCTGCGAGAAAAAAGCCTGCGGATTGGCTTGATACAACGCCCAAAGCATCTGATACAGATCTGCTCCGGCGACCGGGTTAGCAAGCGCAATCCCCGACAAGGTATCGCCCGCTTTTACCAGCACGCTACCCACGCCTGCACCTTCGTTGGCACGCGTCAGAACCAGAAAGCTCGATTGAATTTGCGTTGAGCCACTTGCAGACGAGACATCGACCAGCACATCAATGATCTGTTTGTCTGAAACTTGATTTGAACGTAGTACGAGCGTGCGCGAGTCTTTTGAGAAGCCCGGCTCAACCGACACAGTCATCGAGTCAAGACCAACGGGCGGCGTCAAACCGGCCTTGGCCCAGGCACTTGCCACAGCCAGCTTGACCTGCAGGGTTGGCACGTCTGCGGCTGGCACTTCGAGTAAAGGAATCGATACGCGTAAGGCAGCGCCAGACACCGAATCAACACGCCCATGCCCAGCCCTCAGCGCAAAAGCCTGTGTAGACACCGCAAGTGTCAGCCCAAGCGCAGCACCGAGCTGTAACGATTTTCGGCAGACCACATTCAGTTCATCGCGCATCAGTAGACTCCTTTGACTTACAGTTCGCCGAGCGAAATACGCAACATTCTGCGTAGGGGCTCGGCCGCACCCCATAACAGCTGATCACCAACTGTAAAGGCACCCAAATACTCAGGGCCCATCGATAGCTTGCGCATACGTCCAACAGGAATATCAAGCGTACCCGTGACCGCAACGGGTGACAACCCCTCAAGGGTCGCTTCTTTAGTATTGGCCACAACCTTAGCCCAGGCGGTGCCATTTTTGACAATATCAGTGATCTCGTCGATGGGGACATCGCGAGTGAGCTTAATGGTAAGCGCCTGGCTATGGCAGCGCATCGCACCGATGCGCACACATAAACCGTCAATCGGAATGGGGGTTGAACCAAAGCCGGCGCCACGGCCCAAAATCTTGTTGGTTTCGGCCTCGCCTTTCCATTCTTCGCGCGACATGCCGTTACCCAGATCCTTATCAATCCAGGGGATCAGATTGCCGGCGAGTGGAATACCGAAGTGCTCAGTGGGCAACTGACCACTTTGTTGCAGCGCCAGTACGCGGCGGTCAATATCAAGAATCGCAGAAGCCGGATCGTCAAGCTGCACCTTCACAGAGGCATTCAGCAAACCAAACTGCGTGAGTAATTCACGCATGTGTTGGGCGCCACCACCCGAGGCGGCTTGGTAGGTCATACTGGTCATCCACTCGACCAAGCCTTCATTGAACAGACCTGCTAAGCCCATCATCATGCAGCTCACGGTGCAATTGCCACCAATAAAATCTCGCACACCGCGCTTTAGCGCAGCGTCGATGACAGGCCGATTGACCGGATCAAGCACGATGATGGCATCATCTTTCATGCGCAGCGTACTTGCCGCATCGATCCAGACACCTGCCCAGCCCGCAGCGCGCAGCTTCGGATAAACCTCAGAGGTGTAATCGCCACCCTGTGCCGTCACAATAATAGGCAGCTTTTTTAACGCATCGATATCAAAGGCATTTTGTAACGCTGTGGCACCTGCCCACTCGGGCGCACGCCCACCCGCGTTACTCGTTGAAAAAAATACCGGGTTAATCAAGGCAAACTCACCCTCGTCACGCATGCGTTGCATGAGTACTGAGCCCACCATCCCCCGCCAACCCACCAAACCAACAGACTGTTTCATCGCTAAAAACCAAAAAATCGTTTAAATACGTGCACTTAGCTTAGATCTTAACATTATGCCTATGCCCAGGTTATTTGCTCGACCCGGCACTTATAAATATTGCGTCGGGTTGACTTTCGTCAATCGGGCCGGTCACTGGGCCGACCGCCCGTTCTGATCACCAAGACCCTGAGTCGTTACATTAGGTCAAAGCCTTTAATACAGCATCACCCATCGCTGAAGTGCCCACTTTAGTCGTGCCTTGTTCGTAAATATCTGCAGTGCGCAGCCCTTGCTGCAGCACTTTTCTCACTGCCTGCTCGATGCGATCAGCCTGCGCCGCTTGATCAAGCGAATAACGCAACATCATCGCCGCCGACAAAATCGTCGCTAAGGGATTTGCCACGCCTTTGCCCGCGATATCAGGTGCTGACCCATGGCTTGGCTCGTACAAGCCCTGGCCTGAGGCATTGAGCGAGGCCGAAGGCAACATACCGATTGAACCGGTCAACATCGACGCTTCGTCAGACAAAATATCGCCGAACAAATTGCCCGTCACAATCACATCAAAATCACGTGGGGCACGCACGAGCTGCATGGCCGCATTATCAACATACATATGCGACAACGCGACATCTGGATATTCTTTACCAATCTCTGTCACGATATCGCGCCACAGTTGTGAGGTCTCAAGCACGTTGGCTTTATCAACGCTGCACAAACGACGTTGGCGCTTAAGCGCTGCCTGAAAGCCCAAATGCGCGATTCGGCGGATCTCAGGCTCGGCATAGCGCATGGTGTCAAAACCTTCGCGCTCACCCGCGAACGGGCCATCCGGGGCCACGCGCACGCCACGGGGCGAACCAAAATAAATATCGCCCGTGAGTTCACGCAAAATCAAAATATCCAAGCCAGAGACAATTTCGGGCTTTAAGGATGAGGCATTGGCCAACTCGGGATACAAAATCGCGGGGCGAAAATTAGCAAACAGACCAAGCGCTTTACGCAGGCCCAAAATTGCTTGCTCAGGGCGATGTTCGCGCGGGAGCTTGTCGTATTTCCAGTCGCCCACCGCACCAAACAGCACTGCGTTTGATTCTTGAGCAAGCTTTAGCGTGGCGGGTGGCAAGGGATGGCCGTGTAGGTCATAGGCGGTGCCACCAACCGGTGCATGATTGATTTCAAGCGGCAGATTGAGCGCGCCCAAGACACGAACCGCTTGTTCGATAATTTCTGCGCCGATCCCGTCGCCTGGCAATACTGCAATTTTTTGCGTCATGTTCGTCCTGTTGCCTTGATCCAAAAGTAAGGGGCCGGTAAACCGGCCCGACGTCTAAATAAATTAGCGCACACCGATTGGTTGAACGTCCAACCAAGGATGACGGGCCAGCCGCTCAGCCTCAAAGGTTCGGATCTTATCGGCCTGACGCAAGGTCAGCCCAATTTCATCTAAACCGTTGATCATGCAATATTTGCGGTGTGCCGTAATGTCAAAATCCATCTGCCGGCCGTCAGGGGCAATCACGACTTGTTTTTCAAGATCAATCGTGAGCTTATAGCCAACAAAACCACGCACCTCGTCAAACAGACGCGAAATTTGTAGCTCAGACAACACGATCGGCAAGAACCCTGTCTTGTAGCTGTTGTTGAAAAAGATGTCGGCAAACGAAGGTGCGATCACAGCCCGAAAGCCATACTGCGCCAGCGCCCAGGGCGCGTGCTCGCGACTCGAACCGCAGCCAAAGTTTTTGCGACCCAGCAAAATCGAAGCACCCTGGTAGCGCGAGTGATTCAAGATGAATTCAGGATTCAAGGGGCGTTGGGAGTTATCCATGCCCGGTTCGCCGTGGTCCAGATAGCGGATCTCGTCGAACAGATTCGGGCCAAACCCTGTGCTCTTGATTGACTTCAAAAACTGCTTTGGAATGATCAAATCGGTGTCGACGTTTTCACGATCGAGCGGGGCGACCAAACCTTGATGCGTAGTGAAAGAATCCATGATGTTTACCGGAGGTTACGTACGTCAACGAAATGACCCGACACGGCTGCAGCGGCAGCCATCGCCGGACTCACGAGATGGGTGCGACCACCCTGCCCTTGGCGTCCTTCAAAATTACGATTTGAAGTCGAGGCGCAACGCTCACCGGGCTCGATGCGATCGGCGTTCATGGCCAAACACATAGAGCAACCTGGCTCGCGCCATTCAAAACCAGCCTCGATAAAAATCTTGTCTAGGCCTTCGCGCTCGGCTTGTGCTTTGACCAAACCCGAGCCAGCCACGACAAGTGCCTGACGCACATTACTGGCGACCTTGCGACCGCGGGCAACCACGGCCGCCGCGCGCAAATCTTCAATACGCGAGTTGGTGCACGAACCGATAAACACGCGATCGATCTTGATGTCTTCGATCAGAGTATTGGGCTTGAGGCCCATGTACACCAAGGCGCGCTCCATGCCTTCGCGTCGCATGTCGTCTTTTTCGCGGTCAGGATCAGGCACGCGACCTGTGACGGGCAAGACCATTTCAGGCGAAGTGCCCCAAGTCACCTGAGGCACAATTTGGCGTGCATCGATTTCGACGACGCGATCAAAAAATGCGCCTTCGTCAGTGTGGAGTGTTTTCCAGTAGGCGACTGCAGCATCCCACAGCGCACCACTTGGCGAAAACGGACGACCTACACAATAATCAATCGTCTTTTGATCAACCGCCACCATGCCTGAACGTGCGCCGGCTTCAATCGCCATGTTGCACAAGGTCATGCGGCCTTCCATGGACAAGCCGCGAATGGTGCTACCTGCAAATTCAATCGCATGACCTGTGCCGCCGGCCGTGCCAATTTGACCAATCACATACAGGATCACGTCTTTTGCAGTACAGCCGATAGGCAAAGTGCCTTCGACACGTACCAACATATTTTTGTTTTTCTTGGCTTGCAGTGTTTGCGTCGCCATGACATGTTCGACTTCAGAGGTGCCAATACCAAACGCCAAGGCACCAAAAGCGCCATGCGTGCTGGTGTGCGAATCGCCACACACCACAGTCATGCCAGGCAGGGTTGCACCTTGCTCGGGGCCAATCACGTGCACAATGCCTTGACGCAAATCGTTCATGCGAAATTCAATCACATTGTGCTTCACGCAGTTTGCGTCAAGCGTATCGACCTGCAACTTGGATATCGGATCAGTGATGCCCTCGGCACGATCACGCGCAAGTGTGGGCACATTGTGATCAGCCACTGCCAAATTGGCATTGAGACGCCACAAAGGGCGACCAGCCAAATCGAGGCCTTCGAAAGCCTGAGGGCTTGTGACCTCGTGCAGCAAATGACGATCGATGTACAAAATTGCGGTGCCATCTGGTTCTTCGTGAACCACATGGGCGTCCCAAAGCTTGTCGTATAGAGTTTTTTTCATGACGCTTTATCTGCCAAATACACGTTGTAAAGGGGTAGCCTCTGATTATGCCATAGCGCGCTTATGGCCTCGCCGTTGAAGCCTTTACACAACAGCAAACTTAGTCTCGAACCTTAAACAATCCGAGCCTCACACAGGACGCCGATTAAACGCCCTCGGCTGTAAATTTAGCCGCACTGCGCGCGATGGCGCAAGGCGTGATCGATCAGAATGAGGGCAAGCAGCGCCTCGGCGATCGGGGTCGCGCGGATCCCTACGCAGGGGTCGTGGCGACCAAGGGTTTGCACCATCACAGGGTTGCCGGCCCGATCAATTGAGCGGCGCTCGGTACGAATACTTGAGGTTGGCTTAATCGCCAGGCTCACCGTGATCGGCTGCCCCGTCGAGATCCCGCCCAGTACACCGCCGGCATTATTGGTTAAGAAGCCTTCGGGCGTAATCTCGTCGCCATGTTCAGAGCCACGTTGCTCGATACTTTTAAACCCAGCGCCGATCTCAACACCTTTCACGGCGTTTAAACCCATCATGGCGTAGGCAATGTCTGCGTCAAGACGGTCATAGATGGGCTCGCCCCAACCCGCTGGCAAGCCTTCGGCAACCACCTCGATACGCGCGCCAACCGAGTCCCCATCGTGACGCAGTTTGTCCATATAGGCCTCGAGCTCGGGCGCACTGGTGTCATTAGCGGCGTAAAACGGATTATTCGGGACGTGATCCCAGCTCACAAAAGGCATGGCAATGGGGCCTAACTGGCTCATATAGCCGCGTACTTTGATACCAGAGTGCTCAGCCAGCCACTTTTTTGCGATGGCGCCGGCCGCTACCGTGGGGGCCGTTAACCGTGCCGACGAGCGCCCGCCGCCGCGCGGATCACGCGCACCGTACTTGTTGAAGTAGGTGAAATCGGCATGCCCTGGCCGGAATGTATCGGCAATAGCGCTGTAGTCTTTGCTGCGCGCATCTACGTTACGAATCAACAGCGCAATCGGTGTGCCAGTGGTTTTACCTTCGTACACCCCAGACAAAATTTCAACCTGATCGGCCTCTTGGCGCTGCGTCACGTGACGCGAGGTACCGGGGCGGCGACGATCAAGCTCGATTTGAATGTCTTGTTCACTTAGCGCTAAACCAGGTGGGCAGCCATCGACCACACACCCAATGGCGGGGCCGTGCGACTCACCAAAGTTAGTCACACAAAATAATGTACCGAGCGTATTACCAGACATAGGAGACAAGTACCGAAAAAATGAGCACAGTCAGGTCGAACCTACCCTAAAACAAGGGCTCAGCAACCTTCAAAACAATATTATTGCATCACTCAGGTCAATTGACATCTAGAGGCCGTCCCTTTGCAGCAGGTGCAACGGCTTAGGATTCTTGTTCAAGAAGAGCAACTGACTTCTAAATGCGGCGCCCCGGCCGGCGGTGCTGCTGCATAAGCGTCATGCCCCGGCTGTGCAGTAAAGGGCTGACGCAAAAGCTCAAATTGACGCTCAACTTCGCTAAAGTCACCCTTTTCGGCAGCTTCAATCGCCCGCTGCGCGATATGATTGCGCAACACGTAGAGCGGATTCACGCCAAGCATCCCGGCGACACGTTGTTGCCAATTTTGCGTGACTGCCTCGCCGCCTAAGCGTACGCGATAGCGGTTGAGCCAGGCCTGCGCGCTCGCACGATCGACAAATAAATCCACAAAAGGTAATAAATTGGCGTTGACCGTGCCGCCCAAGTCTCGCTCAATTTGCGCTTGTGACGCGAGCGTCAGACCCGGAGCGTAGGCCAGTTGCCTAAAGGTCAGCGTAAAGTCGGCGTGACTGGCTTGCATCAGACTCCAAAGATCATCGATCAGCGTTTCGTCGCCCGCTTGCCAAGCACCTAAGCCTAACTTTTGGCTCATGCGGGTTTGCATCGCTTCTAAAAAACAAGCTTCGTATTCGTCAAGCGCTGCCTTTAAAGGCTCGGCCTCTGGCACGATTTCGTGCAGGCTATTTGCGAGTTGATATAGATTCCAGTGGGCGACGGCTGGTTGTGCGTGCCAAGCGTAGCGGCCG
>JBIIWK010000355.1:0-2782 GCA_044338955.1 Burkholderiaceae bacterium | reverse complement strand
TGGTCAATATGACCTTGTCGGCCTTGATTGATAAAACGGGCTTGACCCCAGCCGATCACGGCTTAGGCGCCGTGTATGGTTTGGCCAGGGGCGTTTTGTTTGTGTTGGTCTTAGTGACGCTCGCGGGATACACGTCACTGCCGTTAGAGCCTTGGTGGAAAAACGCCATGTTTTCGAAGCAAGTGGTCGGCGGGGTGCAACAAATCAAGGCACGTGTGCCCGAGCCTATCCGTAGTTGGTTGCCTTATTGAGTACGACAGAATTTAAGCGTGGTTTAACAGCTATCAGGAAAGTACATGTGCGGAATTGTTGGTGTAATTGGTCGTGGCCCTGTCAATCAGCTTTTGTATGACAGCTTGCTGCTGTTGCAGCACCGCGGTCAAGATGCAGCTGGCATTGCCACTTCAAACGGCAACCATTTCAATATGTACAAAGCGCATGGCTTAGTACGCGATGTGTTTCGCACGCGTAATATGCGCTCGCTACCAGGTACAACCGGCATTGGGCAGGTACGTTACCCAACCGCGGGCTCGTCAGAAAGCGTCGAAGAGGCTCAACCTTTTTATGTCAATGCGCCGTTCGGGATCACGTTTGCCCACAATGGCAACCTCACCAACTGGCGCGAGTTGCGTGTATCGCTTTTCACGAATGATCAGCGTCACATCAATACCAACTCTGATTCAGAGGTATTGCTAAACGTTTTAGCCCACGAATTGCAGCGGGCGGCAAATGGTGTCTCGCTTGACGAGTCAGCGATTTTTCGCGCAGTCAAAGCAGTACATCAACGCGTCAAAGGTGCTTACGCGGTGGTTGCGCAAATTGCTGGCTATGGCTTGCTAGCATTTCGCGATCCCCACGGGATTCGTCCATTGTGTATAGGTCGCTTTGATACAGCGGCGGGCCCCGAGTGGATGGTAGCGTCTGAGTCCGTCGCACTTGAGGGTTCAGGCTTTCAATTTGTGCGTGACGTCTTACCCGGCGAGGCGGTGTTTATTTCACTTGACGGTAAGTTTAGTAGTGAGCTCTGCGCACAAGGTGCGCTGCACGCACCCTGTATTTTTGAATACGTTTATTTCGCGCGTCCAGATTCAGTCTTAGATGGCGTGTCGGTCTATGGTTCACGTTTGAAAATGGGCGAGTATCTGGCCGATAAATTAGCCCGAACATTGCGCTTAGGCGATATTGATGTTGTGATGCCGATCCCTGATTCGTCGCGGCCGTCGGCAATGCAATTAGCTGATCGCCTCGGTCTGAGCTACCGAGAAGGTTTGATTAAAAATCGGTATGTGGGCCGAACCTTCATCATGCCCGGTCAGGCCGTACGTAAAAAATCTGTCCGCCAAAAACTCAATACCATCGGGATGGAGTTCAAAGGTAAAAACGTTTTGCTTGTCGATGATTCAATCGTACGCGGAACAACCAGCCGCGAAATCGTTGACATGGCGCGCGCGGCGGGTGCCAATAAAGTTTACATGGCCTCGGCTGCACCGCCCGTACGTTATCAAAACGTCTATGGCATCGATATGCCAACGCAGCAAGAGCTTATCGCCACTGGGCGTGACGAACAAGAAATTGCCAAAATTATTGGCGCTGATGCGCTGGTGTATCAGGATATCGAATCAATGCAAAAATCGGTTTCAGATCTGAATCCCGCGCTGACGCATTTTGATAACTCGTGTTTTACCGGTGAGTATGTCACAGGCGACATTACCCCTGAATACCTTGAACGTTTAGGCTTAAGCCGCCAAGCCGTGCGCGAAGAGCAAAACGGCCTGCTTTTTAATATGGGCCTTGCAGCAGAGGATCAGTAGATTTAAGTGATATTGCCATACTGGGTTAAAAGCTCTTTTTGTCTATTTAGCAACCGATCGTGCCGACATAATCGGCGCAGTCGCGCCGCTTGAGCTTTCAAAAAAACTCTTGTCTCTTCTTGCTTGAGCAGCGTCCTGTAGCGGCGAGGGCAGCAAGACTATCAAGCAGGCTTGCGTGGGCCCAGAAAGCCTTTCATGATGTAAGCAACCAATAGCCCCAACAGTACAAATAGCAGCAGACTCCAGTACGCATACTCGAGGCCAAACAATTTGACGCGCGCATCCATACAGCTTGCATAAATGCCAAACAAGGCGGGCATTGCGGTCTCAAGGCCCGTTTGTGTCATTAATAGGTCTGCCAGTGTCTGCGCGCATGAAAATGACTGAGAAGCGACTTGTGCCTGAAACCACGCAGCTAAGACACCGGCAATCGTCAGGCTTAACCCCACCATCGCACAGACCAGGCGTGGGATCAGACCTTGCGTTGAGGCTGCTAGCGCGGCGACTACCGCCAGCACAAGGTAGATGAGCCGCTGAAAGACACACCAGGCGCAAGGCTGCATATCAAAGACATGTTGCGATAGCAAAGCGATGCCAACGCCCGCCACACACAAACCCGAGATCAACCACCAAAGTTTTTTTTCAAGCAGCACGTCGTTCAACCTGTGTGAGGGCATCGAGCATGGCGCGTTCAAATTGCCGCTGGGTGCGTGGTTGTGAAAGGGTTTCTCCGCTTACAACAAAAACGTCTTCAACGCGGTCACCTAAAGTCATGACCTTTGCCGTCTGAAGATTGATGTTGTACGTGACAAAGACCTGTGCGATGTCGCCTAAAAGACCTGGCCGATCGGTGGCGACAAGTTCTAAGCGCCAGTTTTGACTACCCTCGTCGGGGTGCAAGGTCACGAGCGGCGGGACCGGAAACGCACGCGATAAACGCGAAGGGCGCGCGAGCCCGTTACGAGTGGTCA
>JBIIWK010000386.1:0-2792 GCA_044338955.1 Burkholderiaceae bacterium | reverse complement strand
GCCGATGAATTCGATGCGGTCGTTGGTGCGCGGATCGTCGATGCCGAGGAGGGGCGCGAGGATGCGGGACTGGAGGACGCTGACGTCGAGGGACTCCACGGGATCATTCAGGAAAGCGGTGTCCCAGCTGAGGAGGTGCCACTTCCCTTGGAAATACATACAAACCGAGGCGGGTGCGGTGGGGGTCTTTTGGGTGGTTTCGCTGCGGCGGAATCCGGCGGATTCGAGGCCGGCGAGGAACTCGCGGGGGTCGAGGCCGTTGAGGTCGAGCACGGCGCGGTTGTAGGGCAGGATTTTCAGTTCCTGAGCGGGGAAGAGGACGCCAAGGAACCAGTGATAGTCCTCGTTGCCGGTGTGGTTGGGGTTGGCGGCGCGGCGCTCGGTGCCGACACGCCAGGCGCTGGCGCTGCGGTGGTGGCCGTCGGCGACGTAGGAAAACGGAACTTCGGCGAAGGCGCTGACAAAAGGCGCGGGATCGGCCACGCGCCAGACTTTGTGGGCGATGCCGTCCGCCGCGGTGAAGTCGAAGAGCGGCGCTTCGTTGGCCAGAATGGCGGCGATACGGGCATTGACGTCGGCGCGGTCGCGGTAGGTCAGGAAAATGGGGCCGGTGTGGGCGCTGAGAGCGCGGACGAGGTTGGTGCGGTCGTCTTCCTTGACCTGCCGGGTTTTCTCGTGCTTGCGGATGATATCGTTGCCGTAGTCATCGATGTGACAGGCGGCGATCAGGCCGGTCTGGGCGCGGCCATCCATGACCTGCTGGTAAAGATAGAGGGCGGGCTCGGCTTCGCGCTGGAGGATGCCGTCGGCGATCAGCTTCTGCAGGTTTTTCGCGGCGGTTTCGTAGACCAGCGGGGAGTAGGGGTTGGTGTCAGCCGGGAGGTCGATTTCCGCACGGTCCACGTGGAGCAGATCGTAGGGGCGGCCGGTGGCGAGGGCCCGGGCTTCTTCGGTATCAACGACATCGTAGGGCACGGCCGCGACTTCAGCGGCGAGTTCGGGGCGGGGGAGGAGACCTCGGAAGGCTTGGATACGCATGGAAAAAGCGGGACGGGTTGGGGAGGAAAAAGACGTCGGCAGGGGACGTGGTGAGTGGTCCTATTGACCGGCGGGGCAGGGCGGTCAAGACGGGATGCAACTTGGCCGGTGGGGCACGATTTCCTGCGGTGGCCTGCGCTGGTGCGGGCCAGTGGTCAGGAGAGGAAAGGATTCCCTTCCTTCTCGGCGCCTACGGTGGTGGGAGGGCCGTGGCCGCTGAAAACCCGGTAATCCTCAGGCAGGGTGAGGATTTTTTCTTGGATGCCCCGGATCAGGAGGTCCCCATCGCCATCGGGGAAATCGCTGCGGCCGATCCCGTCCTTCATCAGGGTATCCCCGCTGAAGACGCGCCGGGCGGCGGCATCGATAAAAATAAGACTGTCCGGCGAGTGACCGGGCACGGATTCCACTTGGAAGGTGCGGCCGGCCGTTTCGAGGGAGGATTGGCCGGCGAGTATTTCGTGAACCGGGTAGTCTTCCACAGCGAAGTCAATCCCCGCCCACTGTTTCAGATGGGCTTCCAGGCGGGTGACGGGGGTGGACGGCCCCCATGCAAAAATCCGGCACCCGTGGTCGCGGGCGAGACGCGCCGCATCCACCACGTGATCGAAGTGCCAGTGGGTCAGCAGCAGCGCGTCGAGGCGGGTTCCCCTAGTTTCCAGCCAGTGGGCCATGCCTTCCGGGGCGTCGATGGCGATATTTCCGCCCGGGCCGGTGAGGAGGTAGCCGTTGGTATAAGTGAAGCCGCCGGTGTGGATAAGCAGGGATTCCTCGGTCATCTTCACTCCCAAGGGGAAAGTGATGGACTTTTCAAGGCGATACGGGATGTTTGCCGAAATTTCCCGGGCGGTGGCGCTTATCCTTCAAATCTGCGGATCAACCCGGTTATCCTTTTCCCTCCCACCCTCTATGAATCTGCGTCTGCGCCCTGTGTTGTCCCTGCTCACCGTCACTTTGATGGGAGGCATCCTGCCGCCTGCTGCGCGGGCTGATGAAAAAACCGACTACGGTCTGGTGGCTGGCACCGTGGCCAACATGCTGATGGAGAGCCACTATTCGATGCGCGACTTCGAGGACGAATTGTCCGGCAAGGCGCTGCAGAACTTTTTTGACTACCTCGATTACAGCCGCCTCTACTTCACCAAGCCGGAAATCGAGAATTTCCGGTCGCTTTATGAGACGAAAATTGACGACTATGTTTTTAAATACAACATCAAGCCCGCCAAGGAGATCCACGGGTTGTATGTGCAGAAGGTGAAGGACCGTGCAGCCAAAGTCCGCGCTCTGCTGGAGGGAGGGAAGTTGGATTTCAATACCACGGAAATCAGTGAGATCAGCCGCAAGGATGCCCCTTGGGCGGCCACTGAAGCCGAACTCGACGATCTCTGGAAACGTCAAATCACCCGGGAGGTTCTGCAGGAGCATCTGAACATCGCCCGGGCCGCCGAGCGTAAAAAAGCCAAAGCCGCCAAGGATGCGGCGGCCCCGGCACCCGAGGCGCCGCAGGATCAGCAAAAGGCGAACGAAAAGACCGTTCCGCCCGGCGCGCAGAACCCTCCGCCCACGCCTCCCGGCGAGGTTCCGAAGACAATTCCTCCGGAAAGTCCCGGGATCAAAATCGAAGCGGTCAATCCGGATGGCACCAAGGGAACGCCGAAAACTTTGGAGAAAACGCCGGATACCCCGGAGCAAAAGATCCTCAAACGTTATGACAGTTTCCTGAAAGCCATTGCCGAACAGGACGATGAGGACGC
>JBIIWK010000116.1:0-9903 GCA_044338955.1 Burkholderiaceae bacterium | reverse complement strand
CCCAACATCACGATTGCGTTCGTGCCCGCAATGTCAGGCGCGTTAAGATTTGCAGACAGAATCGCTAACAGGCGTGCGTTTGTTGCACGTTGAACCGGAGTCAACGATGGCATTATTTTTATTTCGATATCTCGCCTTGTGGTTCGCGCTAGCCTTTGCAGGGCTTGGGCCCTATTTTGCGCTGCAAGATGAAGGTGCCATCCTTTGGTGGCTCGTAGCCATCGGTGCCTGGGGATTCTGCGCACTTGGTATCCATGACCTTACGCAAACCCATCATGCGGTATTGCGTAATTACCCGATCATTGGGCACCTGCGTTATCTCTTGGAGGATTTGCGCCCAGCCATTCGGCAGTATTTTTTTGAGAATGACACCGATGAAGCGCCCTTCTCAAGAGCGAGTCGCTCGTTAGTCTATCAACGCGCCAAGCAAGAGATCGATAAACGCCCATTCGGGACACAGCTTAATGTCTACGACGAACAATATGAATGGATTAACCATTCTCTTGCCCCTTCAACAATCGCAGACACAAACTTTCGCCTGACGATCGGTGGTCCGGCCTGTACCCAGCCGGTTTCATTATCCGTACTGAACATTTCGGCAATGAGCTTCGGCGCGCTGAGTGCGAACGCGATATTGGCGCTGAACGAGGGCGCAAAGCTTGGGCACTTTGCGCACGATACGGGCGAAGGCGGCATCAGCAGCTACCACCGCCGACCAGGCGGCGATCTAATCTGGAATATCGGCTCTGGTTACTTTGGTTGCCGTGATGAGCAAGGGCGCTTCTCAGAGCCGCACTTTATCGCCAACGCGCTGTTGCCTCAAGTTCGAATGATTGAGATCAAGCTGTCTCAGGGTGCAAAACCCGGGCATGGCGGGATTTTGCCCGGCAGCAAGGTCACCGCTGAAATCGCGGCGGCCCGGGGCGTAAAAATTGGGGAAGACTGCAACTCGCCCGCGGCCCACTCTGAGTTTGATAGCCCGATCGGCCTCTTGCATTTCGTGCAGCGCCTGCGCACCTTATCAGGCGGCAAACCCGTAGGCTTCAAATTGTGTATTGGTCATGCCTGGGAATGGTTTGCGATCGCAAAAGCGATGGTCAAGACGGGGATTACTCCAGACTTTATTGTGGTCGATGGCTCAGAGGGTGGCACGGGCGCTGCCCCCATCGAATTTGTGGATCACGTAGGCACGCCGCTGCGCGAGGCAATTCGTCTGGTGCACAACACCTTGGTTGGCCTAAATTTGCGCGATCGTATCAAGATTGGCGCCTCAGGAAAAATTGTGTCAGCCTTTGACATGGCGCGCACCTTTGCCTTGGGCGCAGACTGGTGCAACAGCGCACGGGCTTTTATGTTTGCGATTGGCTGCATTCAAGCGCAGCAATGCCATACGGGGCGGTGCCCCACGGGGGTCGCCACGCAAGACCCCGAGCGCCAGCGCGCCTTGGTGCCTTTAGACAAAGCACCACGCGTGGCCCATTATCACCAAAACACCCTGCACGCCTTGGCCGAGTTATTGCAAGCCTCGGGCCTACAACATCCCAAAGACCTCACCACGACACATATTGCTTGCCGAATGGTGGACAATCACGTCAGCCTTCTATCCAGCCAGTATCCGAGTATTACACCTGGTTCGTTACTGGTCGGAGATCTCCAACGCCCAATATTTCAGGTTGCTTGGCCAATGGCCAGTGCAGAGAGCTTTGCGCCACTGACGACACTGGATACGATCCTTACTCACTGACAGACATACTGCCACGACTCGGGTCAACACCTTCGACAGGGCTCAATCCGAGATCCCGACTAGGCTGCGGTGGCCGCTACGGTTGCAGCACCCGACCAAAGATCCCGACTAGGGCTCCTGACTAACGGTTAAGCTAACCTCAGGCTTCATAGGCACTTGCCGCCACACAATCTTCGTAGCGCGCCGTCTGTTTGATGTAGCCCGAGTCGAGCATGCTAGCGGCCAGACGGGCAAAGCCCTGCCGTGAGATGGCGCGCCGGCATGTCCAGAGTTCGGCGGCGTGGTAGCGCCTGAGGCATTGCGTCAAGACGTCGATACCCAAGTGAGGGTAAAACGGTTTTACGACACGTGCTAATTCGTCAGGGCCATGCGCAGCCAACCACGGCCTAAACTGCTCAATGGCCAAAATCATGGCCTCAAAGCCAGCGTGGTTGCGTTGCATTCCTTCGAAGGTCGAAATAAAAGTTGTATAGGCGGTGTACCCACGCTGACTCGCAGCATGCACGACTGCAAGATCCTGATGCACCAAGGCGAGCGAGACATAGGGCTCAAAGACCTGAATCACATCCAGCTCGCCGCGCACCAGTGCGTCAAGATTCTCTTGCATGCTGCGGTCTGCAACACGATTAAGCTTAGTGGGATCAACGCCAGCATCGCGCAAGTCTTGTTGTAGACACAACCATGGTGTCGGCACCTCAGACACCGAAGCGAAACGAAGACTAGGTAAATCCTTTAGCGAAAAAGGCATGCCTTGTGGACTCAGTTTGGTGGGGTTAACTTGCCGACGTCGAAGCAAGAAAAACGGATCTTTTGCCGCGACTTCACAAAAAGCCACAAGCGAGCCCTCTGTGCGCTCAAACTGATCGCGTTCTTTAATCACGCGAAGCGGCCCACCCCACATGACATCGATATTGCCTTTTGCCAGCTCGGCAATCCCGGCTCCGGGTGAAGCTGAATCAAGCAAAGTGATCGACACGCCTTGCTGGGCAAACAGCCCTAAAGCGTGAGTGGCGTAAAAGGGTGCGTAAAACACCGCGCGAAAGTTTTCAGCAAGTTTGATATTCAAGGTAAGTCCAAGTTGATGTATTTTTTTATTTTAGAACAGGCCGGCCTTGCCCCCTGTCTCGGGCTGTATCCTGATCTAAGTCTTGATTGCTCGCTAAAGTGCCGTTGCAAGCCCCTCTGTAACGCTGACAATATTGCAACGATGCGTGACCTGAGGCAAGGCCGCTCATGCAATAAGGGTCATGTCTGGCACAATTATTGCGTACCGATCTGTTGCATAATCACTTATACGTTTTTTTACTTTATAGGCAAGATTCTCGATGCTACGCTCAACAAATTGGTTGACCCCCTTATTCGGTCTTTTTTCTATCTTGCTCAGTGCGGCCAGTTTTTCGCAATCAACAGCCCCAACGGCCAACTACCCCGATAAGCCCGTTCGCCTCATCATTACAGTACCGCCAGGCGGCGCCTCTGACTTTGTGGCGCGCACGCTATCAGAGCGATTTGGCAAAGAATTAGGCACCACGATTTTGGTTGAAAACAAAGCTGGCGCAAACGGCACCATTGCAAGCGCTTTGGTTGCGCGTGCCGCTCCTGATGGATACACGCTGCTGCAATCAGGAATCTCTACACACGGCATTGGCCCATATTTTTACGAGTCGCTGCCTTACGCGCCGTTCAAAGATTTGGTCTCTATAGGTGCCATTGCTGAGTTTCCGATTATTTTGGCAGTCAATGCGCAATTACCGGTGCAGTCCGTCAAAGAGCTCATCGCGTTGGCACAGGGCAAGCAACTAAGTTTTGCCTCTGCTGGCACAGGTAGCGCCCCACATCTTTCTGGCGAGCTTTTTAAAACAGAAACTAAGGTCAACATGGTGCATGTGCCTTACAAAGGCTCGGCACCGGCAGTGGTCGATGTTGCCAGTGGCCAGGTCGACATGATGTTTGATGGGATTCCTTCATTGTTGCCACATATTAAAAGCGGCAAACTGCGCCCAATCGCCGCGGTCAGCCTCAAACGCAATAGCCAGATGCCAGATCTGCCCACCTTCACAGAGTTGGGCTACCCCAGCATGGTGGCTTCGGTCTGGTATGGTTTGATGGCGCCCGCGGGGACCCCACAAGCCATCATCGATAAAGTAAACGCCGCCATGAACAAAACCTTGGCTGTACCAGAGCTTCAAAAGAAACTTGAAGACGGTGGCGCCATTGTGATGCCTGGCACCCCCGCAGAGTTTGAGGCGTTTTACCTCAAAGACTATGCACGCTGGGGCGATGTCATCAAGAAAGCTGGGATTTCAACTAAGCAGTAAACCTCGAGGCACAGCAATAGACAACGGGCACCCGATGTGCCCGTTGAACCAACCTCATACTGACCGCGAGTCACAGTGCGATCGCGGCAGCAAGCAAAGCTGTCGCGGCTGACTAGGCGATATCAATCACCGCATTACCCATCACCTTGCCCTGCTCAACGGCCTCGTGCGCTGCGACGATCTCTGACAAGGGGTAGCGCGCGCCAATCGCGTGCACCAACTTGCCAGACGCCAGCAAAGCGTTCAGCTCTTTCAAGGCAAAGATGCGCTCGCTTGGTGTTAAGTCGTACACCAAGAAAAATTGAAAACTAAGCGTGTTAAACAAACACACACGAAACGGAATGAGCGGATCAGCGTATTCGTTTGAGCCATAGCAAGCCACTGTGCCGTGCGGTGCAAGCGCGCCCTGGCGAACGAGATCTGCTGTGGTTGAAAAATCCATATCAATAATGGCATCAACACCGCGCCCGCCTGTCAGTGCCTTCACACGTTCGGCGACATTCTCTGTTTTGTAATTGATCGTTTCAGCCACGCCCACTGCACGCGCATGCGCGGCCTTGGTGTCAGAGCTTACGGTACCGATCACCCGCGCACCCTTGAGCACCGCCATTTGCGCGGCGTAGTGCCCGACAGCCGCTGCCGCGGCGATCACCAAGACTGTTTTACCGGTTAGATCACCGCAACGACGCACGGCCTCAAAAGCCGTTAGACCCGGGATCCCCATACATGCAGCAGCATCAAAACTGGTGTTGTCGGGCAAAGCAACCGCCTGCGCCTCTGGTAACACGATGTACTGCGCACAGGTACCAAAGGGCCGCCCGAACTGACCATTCCAAGTCCAGACGCGTTGTCCGATCCGGCTTGCCGAAACCCCAGCACCGACTGCGTCGA
Organism: Burkholderiaceae bacterium; assembly: GCA_044338955.1. Lineage (GTDB taxonomy): Bacteria > Pseudomonadota > Gammaproteobacteria > Burkholderiales > Burkholderiaceae_B > Zwartia. Next base: position 4,950 of record JBIIWK010000116.1, on the reverse strand, counting down.
TCACTCCACCAGCATCGCTGTGCGGAATGATGCGCGGTGCAGTCAACGCGCGACCACGACGCGATTTCACATCGGAGGGGTTCACACCCGACACGCTGATTTTGACGCGCACCTCGCCTGCACCGACCTCGGGGGTGGGCATCTCGCCAAGCACCAGGACTTCGCGGGCTTCACCATTTTTTTCGTACCATGCTGCTTTCATATTTTGTTCCTTGAATCGTTGCTTAGCTAAAGTTTTGTCTATTTGAAATCTTACTTAGCTGAGATCTCGTTTGTTTTAGTTCGTACCTCGACTCTGACGGCTCTGAAGTCACGCGTGGTTGAGCGCTTGGCTATTCGAGATCTTGTTCATCTGAGTGCGGTGGTGACTTGAGCGCTTTTCTGCTCTTAGGACTTGGGTTGCGCTGACGGAAACTTAGGAGGACGTTTATTCTTCACGGCATCCAAGCCTTCGCGTGCGTCAGCTCCTAAAAATCCAAACATCTCTAAGCTGAGCGAATTATCAAATATTGGCCCCGCCATGCGCATCCAGTTATTCAACGATTTTTTTGTATTCTGAATCGCAGTCTGACTACCAACCGATAGCTTCTTTGCAATCGCCAAGGCTCTGGGCATCAACTCTTCGTGCGGTACACAAAAGGTTACTAAACCGATGCGCTCAGCTTCTTTGCCGTCGATAAAATCAGCCGTCATCAAATAATATTTTGCCTTGGCCATGCCACACAATAAAGGCCAGATGATGGCGGCATGATCGCCCGCGGCAACGCCGAGTTTGACGTGACCATCGGTGAATTTTGCCTTTTCAGAAATGATGCTGATATCAGCAAGCAAGGCAACCGCCAAGCCAGCACCAACGGCCATCCCATTGATTGCAGAAATAATTGGCTTGTCGCACGCTAACATGTTGTAGACCACATCGGCCGCCTCTTGCTTGACGATCGCAATTTGCTCGGGGTTGCCCACCATGGTTTCAACCCAGGCCAGATCACCGCCAGCAGAAAACGCACGATCACCAGCACCCGTCACGATCGCTACCTTAGTCTGGGGGTCATTTTGCACCACGTCCCAAATTTTGGTGAGCTCCCAATGCAGGCGGGCATTCGTGGCATTCATGACCTCAGGCCGATTCAGCGTGATCAACAGCACGCCTTCATCAGGTCGGTCAAATTTTAAAAATTGAAAGTCGTCGTAAACCATTCGATATCCTAGAAACAATTTAGCAAAGCTATGATGCCTATCTCGCTTATAAATCAGAATTTAAGTATTCTCAAATCACTGTCATCCCAGCAGAATTTTTTTTAATTTACGGACCGCACAATCGGGCGTGGTCAATACCGGTACAGAGGCAAGCTTTTGCGCCTGTGCTGCGGCCGAGGCCATCGAAAACTGACCAAATACGATCGTGTTGTAGCCCTTCAGTTTCGCAACTTGATCTGCAATGATCTGATCATGTTTGGCGTGATCACCGGCAATCAAGGCATCAAAAGCTCCTTCAACCAACAGCGCGTCAACTTCAAGTTTAGTACCGCGCAAGGCCAGCATTTCGTTTAACTCTTCTGTGAGCGCCGGAATTGACGGCCCAAAGGTTGTCAACAACGCGACCTTACCACCACGCTCGATTACCTCTTCGAACAAGGCTTCGTTGGGTGTCAGGATCGGAATCGCGTGTTTAAGTTTCAACCCCTCGATCGTTGCGCCAAACGCTGAGCAGGTGAACAGTATGGCCGTTGCCTCGGCGGCAACACAATACTGCCCCAGCAGATCAAAGCGCTGCGGAATCGAATCCGGCAAGCGCCCCGCTTCGCGAACATCCTGCACAAGAGAATCCTCTAAAAGATTCATCACACGCGCCTCGGGCCATAAGGCCGCGAAACTTGCCAACGCCGGTTTCATTGAAACATCCCCGGCGTGAATCAAGTAAATTTTTTGTGCTTGAACCATTACTGTCCTTGAACCTCACACACTGGGGCGAAAAGTCAAACAAGTCATCCCAGAATTTTTTAATTTAAAGAGTCAAGCAGCTCTCGCTTTGGTTACATGGGGCGCGAGCCACTTTTTAGTACTCACAATAAGCTATTCGGGTTGAATCTTCGCGGCCTTTACAACATTGCCAGCCCGCTCAATTTCAGCATTCAACAAGTTCGCCAAAGCTTTCGTACCACCGGGCATCGGCTCTACACCGGCCGCTTGAACCTTTTTGATTGTCTCGGGGTCATTGAGGATCCAAGCGATTTCTTTTTCGAGTCGCCCGATCACAGCAGCCGGTGTTTGGGCAGGCGCAAAGACCGCCACCCAGGCCGAGTATTCAAATCCAGCTAGGCCCTCTTGCGCCACGGTCGGTAAATTGGGTGCCGCCGGGTGCGGTGTCGCACTCGTCACACCAAGAGACCGCAACCGACCCGCCAAAATATTCGGCATTGCGGTGGCCACTGGCTCACAGATCAACTGCAATTGCCCGCCCATCAAATCATTCAGTGCCTGAGGCGAGCTTTTGTAATTGATCATTTGCAAATCAATCCCCGCCATAGCTTTGAACGTTTCAACACAAATTTTTGAACCACTGGTGGCGGTACCGTAATCGAGCTTGCCTGGCTGCGACTTCGCCAAGGCAATGAACTCTTTAAGGTTGTTTGCAGGAACTGCTGGATTAATCACTAAGATATTGAAAAAACCTTGAAACGCCGTTGAGACAGGCGCAAGGTCTTTGACAGGATGAAACGGCAAGGTCTTGCGCAAATGAAAATTGGCAGCCAGCGTGGTGCTTGAACCCAATACTAGGGTGTAGCCATCGGGTGCAGCTTTCACGGCCGCATCCACCCCAATCAAGCCTTCGGCCCCAGGGCGATTTTCAACGATGACCTGTTGGCCTAGGCGCTCACCCAATTTGGCTGCAAAAATACGTGCAACTACATCGCTTGCTCCACCCGCGGCAAGCGGCACAATAAGCTTGACAGGCTTGCTTGGATAGGTGTCCTGCCCCATCGCTGCTCCAGCCATACCGAGCAATATTGCAGCGCTAATAGTCAACTGCATGAACTTTTTTAAACACATGATGTTTGCCTCACTCTAGATTTTTAAAATATTTTGACTGTTTGAGCTATGTTGACTTCTCAACTAATCTGCTTTGCTGCCAACGTTAAAGCACTGGGCGAATGGCGGGTAAATCAACAGACACCGCCGCCCCTTAAATGCGCTCACTGGCATGTCAGATCACCAGCCGAGCGCGCAAATCGGCGATCTGCGCATCGCTATAGCCAAACTCATGCATGACCTCGTCGGTTTCGCCGCCGCGTGCGGGGGTGGCCGAGCGGATCTCGCTTGGGGTACGGGATAACCCAACGGGTTGCCCCACCACTTCGATCTCACCGAGCTCTGGGTGATGCACAGGCGTTGCAATTCCTAAGTGGCGCGTCTGCGCATCAGCAAACACCTGATCCATTGTGTAGATCGGGCCGCAGGCCACGCTTGCCGCTTCAAAGCGCTCGATCCACTCTTGCGTCGAACGCGTACGGGTGATCGCATAGAGCTCTTGATTCAGCGCGACGCGATTATTTGAACGCAGCTTGCCTGTTTTGTATTCTTCTTTCGCCAACAGATACTCAGCACCGATAGCTTTACAAAGTCTTTCCCACATCTGCTGGGCGCCCGCGCCCGCAATATTAATGTGGCCGTCGGCAGTCGGAAACACGCCTGTCGGGATCGAGGTGGGGTGATCGTTGCCGGCTTGCTCTGGGATTTCTTTGTTAATTAACCAACGTGCTGCCTGAAAGTCGAGCATGCCAATCATCGACTCGAGTAGCGAGGTCTGTACCCACTGCCCCTTGCCTGATTCTTCACGCTCAAGCAGGGCCGTCAAAACACCCAGCGCGCAAAACAAACCAGTCGCCGAATCCGCCACCGCAATGCCCGCACGCACCGGCCCCTGCCCGGGCAAGCCAGTAATCGCCATCAAGCCACCCATGCCTTGCACGATCTGATCGTAACCAGGGCGCTTGGCATACGGGCCGTCTTGTCCAAAGCCAGAAATACTTGCATACACCAAGCCTGGATTGGTGCGACTCAGGCTCTCGTAATCAATCCCTAATCTAAATTTCACATCGGGGCGAAAATTTTCGATGATGACGTCGGCTTGGTCTGCCATCTTTTTAAAAATCGCAATCCCTTCGGGCTCTTTTAAATTAAGCGTCAAGCTGCGTTTATTGCGATGCAAGTTTTGAAAATCTGGGCCTAAACGCGTATCACCCCAGCCATCACTCACGCCCAGCGCCTCAGGGGTTTCGATCTTAATCACATCGGCCCCCCAATCCGCGAGCTGACGCACGGCCGTCGGGCCCGAGCGCAAACGGGTCAGATCAAGCACTTTGAAGCGGGCCAAGGGGCCGCGGCGTGTCGTTGTCATGGTTATTTCCTCATGGATTTTTGTGCTTGAGCCAAATCACCCCAACGCTTATAGTCGCGCTCGATCATCGCTGTAAATTCGGCTGGGGTGCCCGTCAAGACTTCAAAACCAGCTGCGATCAAATGTTGCTGCACGTCAGGCAGCGCCAAGACCGCATTGATATGCTTGTTTAAAAGCTGCACGATCGCATTGGGCGTGCCCTTGGGGGCAACGATACCGTACCAACCATTTGCTTCAAACGCCGAAAAACCCGCTTCGACCGCACTTGGTACGTTAGGCAAGGCCGCTACCCGTTTATTACCCGTTACCGCCAAAGCCTTGAGCTTGCCCGCATTGAGCAAAGGAATCGCAGAAGGCAAACTCGCCACCATCACGTCAATATCGCCACGCGACAGCTCAACCACGGCAGTCGTTGCGTTTTTATAGGGGATGTACAACATTTTTGTTTCAACCAGCGTTTGAAACAACACGCCGATCAGCTCGGTTTGCGATGAGGTCGAGGCAAAGGTTGCCCCACCCTTCTTTTGTTTGGCAAACTGCCCAAACTCTTG
>JBIIWK010000115.1:0-9933 GCA_044338955.1 Burkholderiaceae bacterium | reverse complement strand
CCCGGCATGACCAAAGCTAGCTGGTAGGAGAATAAAACATGAGCATGAGCGACCCAATCGCCGATATGCTGACTCGCATTCGTAATGCGCAGCAGGTAGATAAACCAACGGTGACCATGCCCTCCTCTAAGCTGAAGGCAGCAATTGCTGCCGTGCTTCAAGATGAAGGTTATGTTGACGGTTTTCAGATTAAAGGTACAGTCCAAAAGCCTGAACTTGAAATCGCCCTGAAATACTACGCTGGCCGTCCTGTGATCGAGCGCATCGAACGCGTTTCACGCCCTGGCTTGCGTGTTTACAAAGGTAACGGCAGCATTCCACAAGTGATGAACGGCTTAGGCGTGGCAATTGTCTCGACTTCCCGTGGCGTCATGACTGATCGCAAAGCTCGCGCCAATGGCGTGGGTGGCGAAGTCTTGTGCTACGTGGCTTAAGGAGAAAACCCCATGTCACGTATTGCAAAATATCCAGTCGAAATCCCAAAGGGCGTTGAAGCGTCGATCAAGCCAGATCTGATCACCGTAAAAGGCCCCCTGGGCACACTGACACAGGCTTTAACTGGCAATGTGATCATTAACGAGGATGGCGGCAAATTGTCGTTTATCGTTGCAAATGACTCGCGTGAAGCTAAAGCAATGTCGGGTACCCTTCGTGCGCTGGTGGCCAATATGGTTATCGGTGTGAGTCAGGGCTTTGAGCGCAAGCTATCCTTGGTCGGTGTGGGCTATCGTGCCGCCGTCCAGGGTGACGCGGTTAAATTACAACTCGGTTTCTCGCATGATGTGATTCATGCGATGCCTGCTGGCGTAAAAGCCGAATGCCCCACCCAGACAGAAATTGTCTTAAAGGGCTCGAACAAGCAGGTCGTTGGTCAGGTGGCTGCAGAACTTCGCGCATACCGTCCGCCAGAGCCCTACAAGGGTAAAGGCGTTCGTTATGTTGGCGAGCATGTCATCATCAAAGAAACCAAGAAGAAATAATCGCGCAAACAAGGAAACATCATGGACAAAAAAATTTCCCGTTTGCGTCGTGCTGTACCGACGCGTAAGAAAATCGCCGAGTTGCGAGTTAATCGCCTCCAGGTTTTCCGCTCGAATCAGCATATTTACGCAAACATTATTTCGCCTGACGGTGATCGTATTTTGGTTTCGGCCTCAACTGTTGAAGCAGAAGTGCGTCAACAGCTCGCAAGTCAAACTGGTTTGGGCGGCAACACCGCTGCAGCTACTTTGATTGGCAAGCGTGTCGCCGAAAAAGCCAAAGCGGCTGGTATTGAACTGGTTGCTTTCGATCGTTCGGGTTTCCGTTACCACGGCCGTGTAAAAGCCCTGGCCGATGCCGCGCGTGAAGCCGGTCTGAAGTTTTAAGCGAGGAACAGTCAAAATGGCTAAAGAACAACGTAAGAACGGTCCTGAAGAGCGGGATGACGGTCTTCGCGAGAAAATGATTGCGGTCAACCGCGTCAGTAAAGTCGTCAAGGGTGGTCGTACCATGAGCTTTGCTGCCTTGACCGTTGTAGGCGATGGCGATGGCCGCGTCGGAATGGGTAAAGGTAAGGCACGTGAAGTGCCGGTCGCAGTTCAAAAGGCCATGGAACAGGCGCGTCGCGAACTGTTCAAGGTTTCTTTGAAAAACGGCACCTTGTTTCATACCGTTGTGGGCAAGCATGGCGCCTCAAAAGTATTGATTTCACCCGCAGCAGAAGGTACTGGCGTGATTGCCGGTGGCCCAATGCGTGCGATTTTTGATGTGATGGGCGTGCGTAACGTCGTGGCGAAAAGCCTCGGCTCAAGCAACCCCTACAACATGGTTCGTGCCACACTGAATGGTTTGCGCGCGTCTCTCACCCCGTCGGAAGTTGCTGCTAAACGTGGCAAAACCGTCGAAGAGATTTTGGGGTAAGTCATGGCAGAAAAACAAGTCAAAGTCACCTTGGTGCGCTCGACAATTGGTTGCAAAAAAGATCACCGCGAAACCGTGCGTGGCCTCGGTTTGCGTCGTATCAACAGCACCAAAGTACTCAAAGACACTCCTGAAGTGCGCGGCATGATCAACAAGGTTGATTATCTCGTCACAGCGACAGAAGTCTGAAAGGGATCATGATGTCTATTACACAACTGAATACGCTCAAACCAGCAGAAGGCTCGACGCACTATAAGCGCCGTGTCGGTCGTGGCATCGGTTCGGGTTTAGGTAAAACTGCTGGCCGTGGTCACAAAGGCCAGAGCTCGCGCGCTGGTGGATTTCATAAAGTGGGCTTCGAGGGCGGTCAAATGCCTTTGCAGCGTCGCTTGCCAAAGCGTGGCTTCGTCACTATCGACGACCATCTTTACGCGCAAGTTCGTTTATCAGACTTGCAAGCCTTGCCTGTTGACGAAATCGATGTTCAGGTTTTGAAACAAGCTGGCGTAGTGGGTACGCAGGTTCGTTTCGCAAAAGTATTTAAGTCGGGTGAGCTGACGCGCAAAATTACCTTAAAAGGTATTGGTGCAACAGCAGGCGCGCGTGCTTCAATTGAAGCCGCCGGCGGTACAGTCGCTTAAGACGGAAAAAGAATGGCAACAGCACAACCTCAAGGTAAAGCAGGACCACGTTACGGCGACCTAAAGCGCCGTCTCGTCTTTCTCGTTCTCGCCTTGGTGGTATACCGGTTAGGCACGCACATTCCGGTGCCCGGTATTAACCCAGACGCATTGGCAGACCTCTTTCGCCAGAATGAAGGCGGAATCCTCGGTCTCTTCAATATGTTTTCGGGTGGTGCACTTGAGCGCTTTTCTATTTTCGCTCTAGGGATCATGCCTTACATTTCTGCATCGATCATCATGCAGTTAATGTCAGTCGTTGTACCTACGCTTGAAGCAATCAAAAAAGATGGTGAGGCGGGTCGTCGCAAGATTACTCAGTACACGCGCTACGGCACTGTCGGACTTGCCTTAATCCAGGCAGTTGGTATCTCGGTGGCGCTTGAATCACAACCCGGTTTGGTCATCGATCCAGGCATGCTCTTTCGTGTCACAACAATCGTCACCTTAGTGACTGGTACCATGTTTGTGATGTGGCTGGGCGAGCAGATTACTGAGCGTGGTTTGGGCAACGGTATTTCGATTCTAATTTTTGCCGGAATTGTGGCAGGCTTGCCTAGTGCTTTGGCTGGTTTGTTGGATTTGGTTCGTACCAATGCGATGTCAGCCTTGTCGGCGCTGTTTATCGTTGCTTTAGTTGTGTTGGTAACAGGCTTTGTCGTACTAGTTGAACGTGGTCAGCGTAAGATTACGGTGAACTACGCAAAGCGTCAGGTTGGTAACAAAGTGTACGGTGGTCAAACATCACACTTGCCCTTAAAGCTCAACATGGCTGGTGTTATTCCTCCAATTTTTGCATCGTCGATTATTTTGTTCCCAGCTACGATTACAAGTTGGTTTTCAAACACCGAGGGTATGCGTTGGTTAGGTGATGTGGCTGCAGCCTTGGCGCCACGTCAGCCTCTATACATTACGCTTTACGCGACCGCGATTATATTCTTCTGTTTCTTTTACACAGCATTGGTGTTCAACAGCCGCGAGACAGCAGACAATTTAAAGAAAAGTGGTGCGTTTGTACCGGGCATCCGTCCTGGTGATCAAACAGCCCGCTTCATCGACAAGATTTTGATGCGCTTGACCTTAGCTGGCGCACTGTACATCACCATCGTGTGCTTGTTGCCAGAGTTCTTAGTCATGCGTTGGAATGTGCCGTTTTACTTTGGCGGCACCTCTTTGCTGATTATTGTTGTAGTTACGATGGATTTCATGGCACAGGTGCAAGCCTACATGATGTCACACCAGTATGATTCACTGCTCAAGAAGTCTAACTTCAAGGGCGCGAATCTACCAATGAGATAAGCGAGAGTAATGTCAAAGGACGACGTCATTCAAATGCAGGGTGAGATTCTAGAGAATCTTCCCAATGCAACATTTCGTGTCAAGTTAGAAAATGGCCATGTGGTATTGGGTCACATTTCAGGCAAGATGCGAATGCACTACATCCGGATTTTGCCGGGCGATAAAGTCACAGTGGAACTCACCCCCTATGACTTAACGCGCGCTAGAATCGTTTTCCGCTCTAAATAAGCGGCTGGGTTACGTAAATTAACAGGAAGCAACCATGAAAGTAATGGCATCGGTTAAGCGGATCTGCCGCAACTGCAAAATTATTAAACGTCACGGCGTAGTGCGGGTAATCTGCATTGAACCGCGTCACAAGCAGCGTCAAGGTTAATACATCAAGGAACAGTCATGGCTCGTATTGCTGGCATCAACATTCCGCCGCATCAGCACGCAGAAATTGGTTTGACCGCCATTTTCGGCATAGGTCGCACGCGTGCTCGCAAAATTTGCGAAGCGGCTGGCGTCCCTCTGTCGAAGAAGGTCAAAGATCTCAACGACGCAGAACTCGAGCGCATCCGCGAACACGTAGGTGTGTTCTCGGTTGAGGGCGATCTGCGTCGCGAAGTGCAGCTCTCGATCAAGCGATTGATCGATCTGGGTACTTACCGTGGCATGCGCCACAAGCGCGGCTTGCCCGTGCGCGGTCAACGCACTCGCACCAACGCTCGCACCCGCAAGGGCCCGCGTCGCGCTGCTGCAAGTTTGAAGAAATAATAAGGATTAGAAGATGGCTAAAGCTTCTGCCGGCGGCGCAGCTCGCGTTCGCAAAAAGGTTAAAAAGAATGTGTCGGACGGCATTGCGCACGTTCACGCATCCTTCAATAACACCATTATCACCATCACCGATCGTCAGGGCAATGCTCTGTCGTGGGCGACGTCAGGTGGTGCTGGCTTTAAAGGTTCACGTAAGTCGACGCCGTTTGCAGCGCAGGTTGCTGCAGAAACAGCCGGCAAAGTGGCCATTGAATACGGCATCAAAACGCTCGAAGTACGCATCAAGGGCCCCGGCCCAGGTCGCGAATCTTCAGTGCGTGCGTTGAATGCGTTGGGCATTAAGATTTCGAGCATCGCCGATATCACGCCTGTACCGCACAACGGCTGCCGTCCACCCAAGCGTCGTCGCATCTAAGGAGAAGCTACATGGCCCGTTACACTGGTCCTAAATGCAAACTCTCGCGCCGCGAGGGTATTGATTTGTTTTTAAAGAGCGCACGCCGCTCGCTTGAGTCGAAGTGCAAGCTTGACTCAAAGCCTGGTCAGCATGGCCGTACCTCAGGTGCACGTACGTCTGATTACGGTTTGCAATTGCGTGAAAAGCAAAAACTCAAGCGCATGTACGGCGTACTTGAGAAACAGTTTCGCAAATATTTTGCAGAAGCTGAGCGCCGCAAGGGCAACACTGGCGAGCAGTTGATTCAATTGCTTGAGTCACGCCTTGACAACGTTGTGTATCGCATGGGCTTTGGCTCAACGCGGGCTGAAGCGCGTCAACTGGTTGGACATCGTGCCATCCAATTGAATGGTCACACCGCTGATATCCCATCAATGATCATCAAAGCTGGTGACATTATTGGGATTCGCGAAAAAGCCAAGGGCCAGGCGCGTATCGCCGAGTCACTCGTTCTTGCTACCGGCAACGGCATCCCACAATGGGTTGAAGTTGACACAGTTAAGTTAGTGGGTACCTTCAAGCAAGCGCCTGACCGCGCGGATGTCGCTCGCGATATCAACGAGTCAATGGTTGTTGAATTGTATTCACGCTAAGCATTAAGTGGGCTTGCGGCTTAATTGCCGCCAGCCCGCCTTTATTTCATTACTCTTTACATTAGCCAGCCAGTTCGTTCTAGGCTGTGCTTTCAGTACATTAGCACTCTCTATCCATCAGCCTTATCGGTGTAATGAGCCGAGGGTATTGAAAAGGAATCGCAGACATGTCACAAAGTTTTCTGAAGCCGCGTTCGATTGAAGTCGAACCAGTCGGCACAAACCATGCAAAGATCATCATGGAGCCCTTTGAGCGTGGTTATGGCCACACCTTAGGTAACGCCTTGCGTCGTATTTTGTTGTCTTCGATGACTGGCTACGCGCCAACCGAAGTGCAAATTACCGGCGTTGTGCACGAGTATTCAACGATCCCTGGTGTGCGTGAAGACGTTGTAGACATTCTGCTGAATTTGAAAGGCGTCGTGTTTAAGTTACACAGCCGTGACGAGTTGACCTTGGTCTTGCGCAAGCAAGGTGCGGGTCCAGTACTAGCCTCTGACATTGAATTGCCACACGATGTTGAAATCGTAAATCCCAATCAGGTGATTGCGACGCTTACCGAGAACGGCAAGCTCGAAATGCATATCAAGGTTGAGAAAGGCCGAGGCTATGTCCCAGGTAATGTGCGTGCACTGATCGATGATCGTGCGCACACTATTGGTCGCATTGTTTTGGATGCATCCTTTAGCCCAGTGCGTCGTGTGAGCTACTCTGTAGAAAACGCTCGCGTCGAACAGCGTACTGATCTCGACAAACTCGTGCTTGATGTTGAAACAAACGGCGTGATCAGCCCAGAAGAGGCCGTTCGCCAGTCAGCCCGTATTCTGATGGATCAAATTTCTGTGTTCGCTGCACTTGAAGGTGCGGGCGATTCATATGAAGCGCCTAACCGCGGCGCGCCACAGATTGATCCAGTGCTGTTGCGTCCAGTTGATGATCTTGAGTTAACGGTGCGCTCAGCCAACTGCCTGAAAGCTGAAAACATTTATTACATCGGTGATTTGATTCAACGTTCAGAGAACGAATTGTTGAAGACGCCTAATTTGGGCCGTAAGTCGCTTAATGAAATCAAAGAAGTGTTGGCCGCGCGCGGCTTGACGCTGGGTATGAAATTAGACAACTGGCCACCGATGGGCCTTGAGCGTCCTTAAGTACCTGACGCGTGACGGCATTATCGTCGTCACGTCCTTTGGTCGCAGCTTGAGTAAAGCTAAAAGTAAAAAGTAGACAGCAAGAAGCAAAGAAATAAGAGCCAAGAAGCAAAGAAGTAAGAACCTAAAAGTAAAAAAGTACGAACCAAAAAGTAAAAAGCAAACAATAGTTAGCACTAAAAACTTTATTAAACCGGCCCGCAGCAGGGTGTGCATAGCGCACTACTAGCTGATAGAAGAGCTGAAACCACCCGAGTAGCGATACTCTTAATAGATTCAATAAGGATTATCACCATGCGCCACGGCCACGGTCTACGTAAACTGAACCGCACTAGCAGCCACCGTCTTGCAATGTTTCGCAATATGGCAGTTGCACTTTTGACCCACGAAGCCATCAAAACAACTTTGCCTAAGGCAAAAGAGTTGCGTCGTATCGTCGAGCCCCTGATCAATTTGGGTAAGAGCCCAACCCTGGCAAACAAGCGTTTGGCTTTTGCGCGTCTGCGCGACCGCGAGATCGTTTTGAAGCTCTTTGCTGAGATCGGCCCACGTTACGCTGAGCGCAATGGCGGTTATACCCGCGTGTTAAAAATGGGTTTCCGTCAAGGTGACAACGCTCCTATGGCCTTTATGGAACTGGTTGATCGCCCACTCGTTGCTGATGAAGTCGTTGAAGACTCAGCAGAATAAGTGTTGGTTTGATTAAAGTAAAAAAAGGCCTCTGAAAAGAGGCTTTTTTGACTCTTGGCGAAGTAAAACGATCCTAGGCAATCAGTAAAGCCGGTCTAGGCAACTAGCCCCCTCAGATCGTAGAAATCGAGTATTAAAATGCAACCCTCCGACGTCATCATCGTCTTGACCCACGCGCCTGATCTTGTGTGTGCAAAGACAATCGCAAAGTGTCTATTGGCAGAGCGACTCGCTGCTTGTATTAATATTGGCGCACCGGTGTTGTCGGTCTACGAGTGGGAGTCAGCGATGCACGAAACTCAAGAGATTCCTTTGGTCATTAAAACGACCCTAGCGCAGCAGGGGCGCTTGGTAGAGCGTTTGGTGGCATTGCATCCCTATGACTTGCCAGAAGCGCTTGTCGTGCCCGTGTCTGGCGGCTACGCGCCATATCTAGATTGGGTTCGGCACAACACAACGATGGGTTTAGAGTGAACGCGTTGTTCAACGGGTTTAGTCGGCGCACCTCGGCGCTGACACTTGTTGCCCTCTTGATGGTGGCAATGGCTGCCCTGTTTCATCCAGCCGTATACGCGGCCGGGGATGGTTTTTTAGACCCAGAAAAAGCTTTTGTCTTACGGGCTGAAGTTGTTGGCACAGAAAAAAACACCCTGAGCCTTAGATTCAAGATCGCTCCCGGCTATTACATGTACCGCGAGCGCTTTGAATTTAGCGCCCAAACACCAGCGCTCAAATTGGGCGAGCCTATTTTTCCGAAGGGACAGATCAAATACGATCCGACTTTTGATAAAGAGATGGAGCTATATTTTAAAGATATAGAAATACTTCTTCCGCTTGTAGCTGTCCCCCGGACGTCACCACAGCCTCCCGAACAAACCCACAACATTAAGCTGACCGGTCAAGGCTGTGCGAGCGCGGGGCTCTGTTATCCCCCTATGGATTTTTTTGTAACCGTGAGTACGCAGGTAAATCTACCTGGGTACAAGCTGATTGCGCCAGCCCCTCAGAGCTTGTTTAACCGCTTGCTTGACGGGCAGTGGCGTGAACTGGTGTTTGCTGAAAATGATCTGACACTGGCCGAGTTGTTGAGCTCGACGGCTTTGGTAGAGATCGTGTTGCTATTTTTTGTATTGGGATTGTTGTTGGCGTTGACACCTTGTGTCTTGCCTATGGTGCCGATTTTGTCAGTGTTGCTAGTCGGTGAGCAACACCATGTTTCTCGTGCACGAGGCACTCTACTGGCGGTCGCCTATGTCAGCGGTATGTCTGTCGTGTACACGGCGCTCGGTGTCGCGGCCGGTTTAAGTGGTGCAGGATTGGCGGCTTGGTTACAGACCCCCTGGGTGCTAACGCTGTTTGCTTTGTTGTTAGCGACCCTGGCACTATCGATGTTTGACGTGTTTACGTTTCAAATGCCTTCAAGCATTCAAACAAAATTAAGCGTAAAAAATAATTCTATTTTGGGTGGGCGCGTTGGTGCTGCTGCCTTAATGGGCGCACTCTCTGCGTTAATCGTGGGCCCCTGCGTGGCCGCGCCGCTCGCAGGTGCCCTGCTCTACATCTCGCAAACGGGCGACGTATTGTTGGGCGGCTTAGCTTTGTTTGCTATGGCGTGGGGCATGGGTGTACCCCTGTTGTTAATGGGTGCCTCGGCGGGCAAACTGATGCCACGCACGGGCACTTGGATGGAAGGCGTTAAACAGTTTTTTGGCGTGCTGTTGTTTGCGACCGCGTGGTGGATGGTGACGCCGATGCTGCCAACGTGGTTACAGATACTTGGCTGGGCAATTTTGGTATTGTTTTCGGCCGTGTTGTTACGAACCTTTGAGGCGCTTGGCACCGAAGCAGGGTTTAGCGGCATGCTGCGTAAAACAGTGGGGTTGTTGCTGACCTTATTGTGTCTGATTTGGCTACTGGGAATCGCGAGTGGTGGCCGTTCATTGCTACAGCCCTTGTCACACCTTGCGCGTAACAACGCAGCGGTCACTCCCTCAGTTGCCACGTCACCTGAAAAGAATACAGGCCTATCCGTAACCACTGACAAGAACGGGCTTGTATCAGGTGTATTAGCAACCACTGACAAGAACGGGCTTGTATCAGGTGCATCAGTAACCAATGGCAAGAACGGGCTTGTATCAGGCCCATCAGCAACCACTGACAAGAACGCGCTTATATCAGGTGCATCAGTAACCAATGACAAGAACGGGCTTGTATCAGATACCTCAGCGCCCGCAACGACAAAAAATATATTGCTGGGGCAAGCAAGTGGCCAGGCGCCAGCCACGGCGCCGCGTGTGCAGCCGGCCTTGTCGTCTAACGGCGCGCATGCCCTGTTTAAACGCGTACGCTCAATCGCCGAGCTCGAAACGGAACTCGCTCAATCTACTCGACCCGTGATGCTC
>JBIIWK010000353.1:0-2842 GCA_044338955.1 Burkholderiaceae bacterium | reverse complement strand
GACTTGAATCCCGTAGCTACGGCTCGCTGGCCCATCTTTCACTTCATGTAAAAACACAATCCCTGAAGGGGACTCGGCTGCGGCAAGATGCACGTTTGCGGTATTCGCTTGCTCGCTGGGCATGCGGGTGATTTCAAAGTAATGCGTCGCAAATAAAGTCAGCGCACGGTTGTGCGTGACCAGGCGTTGCGCAATCGACCAAGCGAGGGCCAAGCCGTCATAGGTTGAAGTGCCGCGCCCAATCTCATCCATCAACACTAAACTTTGTGCCGAACTCGACGCCAAAATAGCAGCCGCTTCAATCATCTCCATCATGAAGGTCGAGCGCCCGCCGGCTAAATCATCAGCGGCACCAATGCGTGTAAAGATCCGATCAAGCGGCCCAATCGCTGCGCTTTGCGCAGGCACAAAGCTGCCCACACGTGCTAGCAGTGCGATCAGAGCCACTTGCCGCATGTAGGTTGATTTACCGCCCATGTTCGGGCCAGTAATGACAAGCAAAGCACGATGCGCATTTAACGAACAGCTATTTGGCGTAAAACGCTCGATCGCGCGTTCAACGACTGGGTGACGGCCTAGAGTGATCTCAATGGCCGTGTGTGTTAACAGCGTTGGTGCTACCCATTGATGGTGCTGGGCATGATGCGCCAGTGACACTAGGGCATCAAGCTCAGCGCAGGCCGCTGCACACTGCGCCAGTTGTTTCACGTGCGCAGTGAGTTGTTCAAGCAGTTGCTCAAACAACCATTTTTCGCGAGCCAGTGAACGGTCTTGTGCAGATAAGACTTTATCTTCCCAGGACTTGAGTTCTGGCGTGATGTAGCGCTCGGCGTTTTTAAGCGTCTGGCGCCGACGATAATCGTCAGGTACTTTTTCAGCCTGCGCGCGGCTGACTTCAATAAAAAATCCGTGCACGCGATTAAATTCAACACGTAGGGTGGCGATACCCGTGCGAGCGCGTTCGCGCGCTTCAAGCTCAAGTAAAAAAGCGCCGTTATCTGTTGAAATCGCGCGCAACGCATCAAGCTCGACATCAAAGCCCGTGGCGATCACACCGCCGTCACGCGCTAACGCAGCGGGTTCTAAGGCGATGGCGTGCGTTAAAAGCTCTTGCAAACCTTCCGGTGGCGTAAGTGCCTGTGCAAGCGCTTGCAAGCGCGGCGTCGAGAGTGCTGAAAGCACCTGTTGCTGCACCGCCGGCAACGCACCTAATGCATCACGCAAACTGGCAAGTTCACGCGGACGTACCGACAGCAGCGCGATACGCGTTGCAATACGCTCAAGATCAGGTAGCTTATTGAGTTCAGTACGCAGGGCTTGCAACAGTGGCGTCGCGTGCAGCAATTCACTGCGCTGCGCACTGGCCGCCATCAAACTGCCAATGGCCTGCTGACGCTCAAGCACCGGCGCATTGTCACGCAAAGGGTGATGCAACCAGCGGCGCAATAAGCGACTGCCCATTGGTGTGCAACAGTTATCCAAAATCGAAAATAATGTCGGCGCTTCTTCACCCGATAGCGTGCGCGTTAATTCAAGATTACGACGCGTGGCCGGATCCATCAACACATACTGACTAGCCCGATCGGCCACCAAGGTTTGTACGTGCGATAGTGCGTGCGCCTGCGTACGCCCTGCATAGCGCAGTAACGCCCCAGCGGCGCACAGGGCCGTGGGTAAGTCATCCACATCAAAGCCGGAAAGCGATCCGGTTTTAAAGTGCGCCAGCAAATGCGCTTGAGCCTGCTCGGCCTCAAAATGCCAAGGCGGTATCTTGGTCGCTGCACAATGCAGTGTCAAATCCAGTTGAGCGTCGTCAGCAAGAATGATCTCAGCAGGATCAATGCGATGCAGTTCAGAATCAAGTGCTTCAGCGGCGCACTCAGACAGTTTGAACTCGCCGCTTGCCAGGTTCAGCCAAGCCACGCCCGCGCGTTGCGTTTTGTTGCCTTTGCGCGGCACAAACACCGCGGCTACACAACGATCGGCTTTTGAGGGCAGCAACGCTTCGTCGGTGAGTGTGCCGGGCGTGACAATGCGTACGATTTTGCGATCGACTGGGCCCTTGCTTGTTGCAGGGTCGCCGATCTGTTCGCAGATCGCCACCGATACGCCTTGCGCTACGAGCTTAGCCAAGTATTGCTCGGCCGCATGGTAGGGTAGGCCGGCCATTGGGATAGGCACCCCGTTAGACGAGCCGCGTCGTGTCAGGGTTAAACCTAGCAGCTTTGCACCACGCTCAGCGTCTTCATAAAACATCTCATAAAAGTCACCCATGCGATAAAGCAGTAGCAACGGCCCCGCCTCAGTCTTCAGACGCAGGTATTGCTGCATCATTGGCGTGTGTGTGGACGTATCTAAGCCCCCGCTTGGTGCGTTTAAAGCCTGTATTTCGATTTCTTGCTTTTCTGTTGTCATTCAATAACTGACTGTGTTTGCGAGGGCTATAAATAAGCACCTTCAGTGATGACCATTGGCTGTCATTGTCCCATGCTTCAGTAGGGAGCCATTAGGGAGCTGTTGACACAATCATAAAGAAGGTCATAGAGGGAGTATTCTTTAAGTCCTGCGGATCCGCCCCAGTTTACCCCCACTTAAAACGACAATTTTTTGCCACAAGGTTTTCCGCGGAAGAAAATCCCAAGTTGTTCAAGGATGAAATCGTATGGCGATCAGGCGTCTGTTCAAAGTGCGAGGCCTGGCGCCTGCTTGCGCCTCGGCGCCGGTTTCGTCTTGGCATTTGGCTCCTTCTTGGTATAGGGTGCTGGCAGCACTTCGATTGAAGTGTTCGCCAGCGCCGTCCGCATCTGCGTAAACAGACCGCCAACCGCCGCCGTCAAGTAAT
>JBIIWK010000114.1:0-10194 GCA_044338955.1 Burkholderiaceae bacterium | reverse complement strand
TCTGAGCCACGACGGTATAACAAAGATTTTTTTATGCATGATGCATCATCCAAATTTACGCAAAGCTCGCGACATCCAAAAAGGCGAAACAGCCAACGCAACGCTTGTCATCGAAAAAACAATACTGACCGCGTAACCACCCGTCTGATCGTGGAACCAGCCCGACAACAATGCACCTGCGGCCGCCCCCATCGACATGAAGGCATACAACGCGCCATAAATGGTGGCTAGCCCTGGACCCGGAAATAACTTTGAACACAGCCCCGAGATAATCGGCCCACGCGCGCCCTGAGCTATTCCAAAGAAAGCAACAAAACCAAACAAAAACCAGGGCGAAGGGTAAAACGCCATGGCGAGCAAGTTGGCAAGGCCTAAAAATGTACAGCTAAAAGTAATTGTCACAATGAGGCGATGACCAAACTTATCGGCCAGTTTGCCCGAAGAGCCAACGCCCAGCACCGAAAGCATGCCTGCAATGCCAAAAGCACTGGCCGCCTCAAACGCAGAAAAGCCTGACTCAACTAAGAAGGCAATGGTCTGCACCGTCACCGTATAAATCACCAACGAGGTAAAGAAAAAAGCCTGCGCCAACGCCCAGAATCCTGGCGAGCGTACGGCTAAGCGCAAGGGTGCAAAAATATTTTTTGACAAGGGTGCTGCCCCAAGCGACCGCGCGTAATCAGCGTGCCCTGCGCGAATCATGCGCCAAGGCAGCAGCATCACCAGCGGCAAGAGCACCAGCATCAGGCCGCCTAAGAGATGGTAGGCGTGACGCCAGCCGACCGTATCGTTCAAGTATTGTGCAAAGGGCACCATCACCAAGGTGCCGGCACCGAACCCTGCGTAAGCAATACCGATAGCCGTACTGGTATTAGTTGGAAACCAGCGGCTAATCAGACTTTGCGAAGGCACCATCCCCAAGGAGGTCACTCCGATCCCGCCGGCTACGCCCACACACAAATGAAACTGCCAAAGCTGCGTCAAACTGCCCGCGACAAGATAGCCCAAGCCCAAGCTTGCAAAACCCACGGCACAGACGACACGTGGCCCCAAGCGATCAAACATCATGCCGATTAGTGGCGCAGAAAAACCATTGGCCAACATATACACCGAGTACACGCTCGAGATCTCTGAGCGACTCCAGCCAAATTGCGTTTCGAGTGGCAACAAAAAGGTGACATAGGCGTCACCGATTCCACGACCTAGCAGATTGAAGGTAAAGCAAATCGCCAGCACCACAAAAGCCATAGTGGCATCTGTGGGACGGGTGTTGCTAAAAGGCTGCTTCACCTTACGCGGGACGACACTTCATAAAACCCGAACGCACACAGATACAAACAATTTCGCCACGTTGATTAATGCCATGATGTTCAAACTCGACAATGCCTGCGTCTTTACGCGATTTGCTCAAACGCTTCGAGACGATTTTGGTCTCGACATGAATCGTATCGCCGTAAAACACAGGATGCGGAAACCGAGTATCGGTCATACCCAGATTAGCGATGGTAGTGCCAAGCGTTGTTTCACCTACCGTGATCCCAATCACCAAACCCAAGGTAAACAAGCTGTTCACCAAGATCTGCCCGAACTCGGTTTTAGATGCAAACTCTTTATCGAGGTGCAAGGGTTGCGGGTTCATGGTGAGTGTTGAGAACAATACGTTGTCCATTTCAGTCACGGTACGCGTCATCGAATGCTTGAACAGTTGTCCGACTTCAAACTCTTCAAAATACAAACCAGCCATGTTGGGCTCCTAGTAGGATTTGGGTAAGCCAAGCACGCGCTCAGCGATAAAGCACAAAATCAATTGGGGGCTAACAGGCGCGATGCGTGTAATCATGACTTCACGCAGGTAGCGCTCGACATGATATTCCTTCGCGTAGCCAAAGCCGCCATGCGTCATGACTGCTTGCTGGCAGGCATTGAAACCAGCCTCACCACCTAAGTACTTCGCCGCGTTGGCTTGCGCGCCGCACGGTTCTCCCTTGTCAAACATCGACGCCGCCTGAAACACCATCAGGTTTGCCGCCTCAAGCTCCATCCAGTTAGCGGCCAGGGGGTGTTGAATCCCTTGATTCATCCCGATCGGACGATTAAACACGACCCGCTCTTTGGCATACGCAGTCGCTTTTTTGAGAGCAACCCGCCCTAAGCCCACGCCTTCGGCAGCGATCAGGATACGCTCAGCATTCATGCCGTGCATGATGTAATGAAAGCCCTTGCCTTCTTCACCGATACGATCTTCGACAGGCACCTTCAAACCATCGATAAACAACTCGTTTGAATCAACGGCCTTACGTCCCATCTTTTCGATCTCGTGCACACGAATAAAATCACGATCGAATTTTGTGTAGAACAAACTCAGACCATCAGAGTGCTTGGTCACCTCTTCAAGTGGCGTAGTGCGCGCCAAGATCAACATTTTTTCAGCAACCTGCGCAGTTGAGATCCAAACCTTGGTACCACTCAACACATAGTGGTCACCGACTCGCTCGGCCTTGACCTTGAGCTGCGTCGTATTCAATCCAGTATTGGGCTCGGTCACCGCAAAACAGGCACGCTCTGCGCCAGAAATCAGGGGCGGCAACATCCGGCGTTTTTGTTCTTCGGTGCCAAACTGTACGACTGGATTTAAACCAAAAATATTCATGTGCACCGCCGAGGCACCGCTCATGCCCGCGCCAGACTCACTGATGGTTTGCATCATGATTGAGGCCTCGGTGATCCCCAGCCCAGAGCCGCCATACTGCTCAGGGATACAAATCCCGAGCCAGCCATCTTTAGCCAGTGCCTGATGCAGCTCAGTCGGAAACCCGCCATGCCGGTCTTTTTCAAGCCAATAGTGATCATCAAACTGTTCGCAGATTTTGCTGATCGCCTCGCGAATACTTTCTTGCTCTTGTGAAAATGAGAAATCCATGTCTGCCTCTCGCAATATTTGATCTAAGCACTTATCGACACTACTATAACAATCACTCAACCTACATGCCTTGCACCAAACGACTAAGCCCTCACGGTGCTCACCGCTTGGGCAATGCGTTCTAGCTTAGGGCAAGGATGTCCTACAACGCCTCGCCTGAAAAACCCCTGTCTGCCCGGCTAGGTGGGCCTAGCGCCAGACTGAGCGCTTAACAGACTCCTTGTTCTTGCACCCCGCGCGCTAACCTCTCTCGGTGCTCGGGATGGGCAATCGCAATCATCCTTTTGATCCGCTCTTGTAAGGTCTGCCCCCTAAGCTGCGCACTGCCCCACTCTGTCACCACCACATCGGCGTCGGTGCGCAGACTTGTTGCGGGCCCCTGCAGGTTCACCACAATACGGCTAAGCTGACCGCGCTTGGCCGTCGAGGGTAGCGCGACGATCGAGCGCCCTCCCTTGGCTGCAAGTGCGCCACGGGTGAAATCCACCTGCCCACCTGTTGCGCCAATGTATTTGCCGTCAATTACTTCTGCGCCGACCTGACCGGTCAAATCCACCTCAATCGCAGAGTTGATCGCCACAAAATGCTCAAGCTGCGCAAGCGTCGCGTGCGTGTGCACATAGCTAAACGGCTGAATATTTAATAGCGCGTTGTGTCGCGCAAACTCGTAGAGCCGGCGCGTGCCCATTAATACACCTGCCGTGGTCAGCCCACGATCCAGCGTTTTAAAAGCATTGGTCACTGCACCACATTCGATTAAATCGACGGCAACGTCGCCTAGCATTCCGGTATGAATGCCTAGGTCTTTGCGGTCACTGAGCGCCGACAGAATCGACTCGGGGATCGCACCCACACCCATTTCAAGGACCGCGCGGTCACCGATGAACTCTGAGGCGTGACGCGCAATGCCGCTCTCGACCTCTGAAATAGCGCTTCGTTTAAGCTCGATCAAGGGTCGGTCTGAATGAACAATGGCATCAATTTTTACGCCATCAAGCGCGTGCGAAGTAAAGGTCCAGGGCATTTGCTGATTCACTTCAGCGATCACGACCCGAGCTTGTTTTGCCGCTGCAATCAGATAATCATTGGCGATACCAAGGCTGCGCCGGCCATCAGGGCCTTCAGGGCTTAGGTGTAAAAAGACAACGTCTGCTTTTGCTGCCCCCTCGAAGGGCAAGCGATGCAACTGCGAGCAATGACTTGGAATCAATTGCATCGCACCGGCCGCAAGTAACTTTCGATTTTCACCAATGCCACAGTAACTCAGCATCGAAAGCCAGTCAGCGTGCTCGGGTTGCAGCGTTGATGTGTAAGTGGGGCCGACAAATACCGAGCACCCACCAAGCGTCTCACGCTGGGCCACCAGTGTCTCGGTCAACGTTAGGGGTTCAGCCGTGCATTCATTCCACCAGATGCCGTCACCGGGCTGAACCCAACGGGTTAAATCGATGGCCACGCTAGGCGCCCGCTTCGATCTTTGCCGTGAGTGTCACGCCTTGCGCGATGAGCGACGAGATTTCAGCGTCTGAATAACCTAGCTCTTTTAAAATCTCAGCACTGTGCTCGCCCAACTGTGGTGCAGGGCGACCGGGTGTCGGTTGGCTATCGGTCCAGGTGGTCGGAACTGCGACACGTCTGACACGCCCTTCTGTGGGATGCTCGGTCCATTCAAACATGTTGACCGCTTTTAAATGCGGATCTTCAAAAATTGTTTCAAGCGTATGCAAAGGCATGGTTGGGATATCAGCCTGATCCAGCAACGCAAGCCAGGCATTGGTCGTACGCTCTAGAAATATTTTTGCTGCAAGCGCCTGCAAATCATTGATGTGTTGGGTACGCACTGTCAGGTTCAAAAACCGCGGATCGTTTTCAAAGATTTCTGAACGACCGATCGCTTTAAAAAACGAGGCCCATTGCTTATCGCTGTAAATCACAGCACAGACAAAACCATCGGCGGTTTTATAGGGACGGCGCTCAGAGGCGAGTAGCCTTGGATACCCAGGCGGGCCGTTGGGTGGATCGAACGTTTGGCCGCCGATATGGTCGCTCAGCAAATGACTAATCATCGTCTCAAACATGGGAATATCAATCTTTTGCCCACGCCCGGTTTTTTCTCGGTGAAACAAGGCTGCGCATAACGAAGACACCGCATATAAACCCACCGTGCGGTCGACAATGTTTGACGGCACATAGCGCGGCACATCCGAACCCGCCTGTTTGATCAAAGAGGGCAGCCCAATGGCGCCTTGAATCAAATCATCAAAGGCTGGCTTGGCTGCGTAAGGGCCGTCTTGTCCGAAGCCAAACGTACCGACATACAGCAGTCGAGGATTAATTTTTTGAACAACGTCGTAACCCAATCCCAGACGTGCCATCGCCTGCGGACGCACGTTATACAGCAGCACATCTGCGGTCGCGAGCAACTTCTTAACCGCCTCCAGGCCCGCAGGTTGCTTCAAATCAAGCACCAAACCACGCTTGCTGCGATTGACATGTAGATACAGCGATCCCATGCGCGGGTTCTGCATCGGCCCTAAATCACGCACCATATCCCCCACTGGCGCTTCTACTTTGATGACATCGGCGCCCATATCGCCCAATAACTGTGCCGCGTAGGGCCCCATCAAAATCGAGGTCATGTCTATGACACGTACACCTACCAAAGGACCCGTCATGATCTACATCCTTTCTTAGGCGAGCTGCGTCGCGGCAGCAATTTTTTTGGCTAAGCGAAGATGCGGTGTGTCGAGCATCTTGCCATCAAGTGTGGCCACGCCCACGCTCGTGTTTTCGGCAAAAGCCGCAATCACGCGTCGCGCCCACTCTTGGGCCTGAGCGTCGGGGGTCATCGCTTGATTAATGACTGGTACTTGCATTGGGTGAATCGCCGCTTTGGCTGAAAAACCATCGCGATACGCACGGCGCGTTTCGCGCAACAGCGCCTCAGGGTTGTTGATGTCGGTCGGCACGGTGTCGATCGCCGGCACGCCCGCGGCGGCCGCCGCAAACAGACAAAGGTTACGCACCAAACCAAAGGGTGAGGTCCATTGTTCGGGCGCCTCTTCATCTTTGTTTGTCAACGCACCGATGTCGCCCGCCAAGTCTTCTGCGCCCCACATCAAACCGGCCAAACGCGGCGAAGCACCACGGTAGCTGTTTAAGCCAGCAAGGGCCTCAGCGGTTTCGGTCACGATCGGCAAGATCGCGGTTTGCGCCGCTTCGCCCGCCACCGCCGGAAACATCTGCTCAAAGGCCTCAAGGTAGGCCGCTAACAAGTTCACATCCGCCGCGCCAGAAGACTTAGGCAAGGCGATGCCATCGGGGCGGCAACGCATCACGGCCGCTAAGTCGGGTAAGGTCATCCCGGTGCTCAAGGCATTTACGCGTATGTAAAGCTTTGGTGTTTTGACCCCAGAGGCCTTGACCTGTGTCAGAAATTTAACAACTTCGATACGGCCATCTTCTTTGCGGGTCGGCGACACAGCATCTTCAAGATCAAAAATCAAAACATCGGCACCGCTTAGCAGCGATTTTTCGAGCTTACGCGGGCTGTCCGCGGGTACAAATAGTAACGAACGCATGTGAGGTCTCCGTTTTTTTTATGCAAAGCGGCGCGTAGTTCAAACAGGTGCGCCGCGTTGAGTCAATATTTTGAATTGAGTATAGCGTGGCAAATACTATGGCTTGGGGCCGTCATAAAACTGAGGCCAAAGTTGCAGCGTCACTTCGCGGTTGCTGGCGTAGGCGTAGCAGCTATCAATTTTGAGTGGGCGACCGTTTGCATCTAGCGCCTCAGGTCGGTGACGAATCACCGGCCACAGTGCTTGGTAAGCCGCAGTGGCCATGGGGCCGAGCAACTCCATCAAATGCGTACAGCTTGCGGCGCCCTTTAATTTTGAGCGTACTAACTTTGCCCAGCCGCCACCGATGCGCTCGCCCTTCAACACAGAAAGCGTCGGTGGTGCTTGCTTGCAGACGGAAAACGGCGTCGAATCCGATGACGAAAAGACATCATGAATTAAGAACTCGTCATCAATCACTAGACGTACCCACAAATCATGAATGGGCTGCCCTGGAGCGAGCACACGACTGGTTAGCGGAGCCACAAACTCGATGGGCTTGTTATCGACAACCCGGCCCTCGATGTCGTAGAGCCCATCGGCGCGCCGGTACGCCCGCATGGTGATCTGACGTTTATGGATTTCTTCGCGTTCGATACTGTCTGGCAAAGGCACTTTCTTTCCCTTTTTAATAGGATCGTAAAAATAGAGTGAACCGAACAAGTGTATCTTGGATCGTAGTGGTTACCCTAGCGCCTGAACCTTCGAAACCGAGCCAGTGTGCTAAATTTCGTGGGTGGTGCGCTTTCGCACCGGCCATGGCACCTCACGTTTCGGTGCCAAAAAGAAATGTCTCTATTTAAACGTTCTGTAGTATCTGAAATCGCCAATCACTTTAGCGTTGTGGTCTCGACGCTGATCGTCGTGTGGCTGAGCGTTGTACTAGTGCGCCTACTTGGCGAGGCGGCGGCGGGCCGCATTGGCTCGGATGTGGTGGTGGGCTTGGCAACCTTTACGCTAATCGCTGCCCTACCCATCATTTTGACCGTCTCAATTTTTATTGGCGTGCTCACGACGGTCACCCGAAATTATCGTGAATCTGAAATGGTGGTCTGGTTTTCAAGCGGGCTATCCCTCGCAAACTGGGTGAACCCCGTTTTGCGCATTGCTATACCCATTGCGGCACTGATCTCATTTTTAACGCTCTACGCAACGCCTTGGGCCAATCGCCAGATCGGTGAATATCGAGCCCGTTTCGAAATGCGTTCTGATCTTTCAAAAATCACCCCTGGCCAGTTTTTAGAAACCGAGAAAGGCGCTCGTGTCTTTTTTGTTGAAGGCACGACCAGCGTCAACGACAACCCGTTGGGGCAAGTTTTCATGCGCCTGATTGACCCCGACTGGTTAACCTTGATCACGTCGGCCTCGGCCAAGATTGAAACTGAAGCAAATGGCGATCGCTTTTTGGTCTTAGGCGCCGGCCACCGCTACGACCTCAAACCGGGCACCTCTGAAATGCGTTTCGCCGAGTTTGACGCTTTTGGGGTTCGCATCGAAAGTAAAAATGCTGAAGAATCGCTTGAAAAAGCCCGAGCCACTACTTTAGAAAGTCGACGATCGCGGCCGACTTCACTTTTGATCAGCGATAAAGAAAACAGTTCGTACGGTCAAATTATGTGGCGAATGGCTCTTCCACTCGCCGCCTTAAATCTTGCTCTGATGGCGATCCCGTTAGGGGCTGTCAACCCGCGCATCGGCCGCTCTGGGGATTTATTGATTGCAGGCTTGGTCGCGATGCTCTACATGAACCTCATCAACATTACGCAAGGCTGGATCATTCATGGCAAATTGCGCTTTGTCATCGGGGTATGGTTGATACACGCCATTTTTGGGGCATTTACCGTGATCTTGCTTTGGCATCGCCTGCGCGTCAAAGAACCCAAGCCACCGGTAGTTACGC
This sequence comes from Burkholderiaceae bacterium, assembly GCA_044338955.1. Taxonomy (GTDB): domain Bacteria; phylum Pseudomonadota; class Gammaproteobacteria; order Burkholderiales; family Burkholderiaceae_B; genus Zwartia. The sequence goes on along the minus strand of JBIIWK010000114.1, from coordinate 1,754 downwards.
CAACCTAACTTAAGTTTGCATGATGGGTGGCCTGCGTAGCGAATTAAGTTTGCAAGCTGCGTAGCCTGCTTGGTGGTTCAAGTTTGCAAGAAGTGGGCATTGCATGCACGATCAGGCCATCTAAGCACGGGTTTTTCAAATATTTTTTCTTGACACCTTGCTTTTAGCGCTATCCATCATTGCTTTCTATTACATTTAGCGTAAGCTTATTTTTTTATAATAACCATTCATTGCTTAACCCAATGACGGCAAAGAAACAATCAGTTTTTAGCGCTGGCTCATAAGAAGAGCTGACGCTGCTATTGTGCAAGCTGAATAACGTTCTTGCTTTCACGGAGAATATCGTGGCCACCCAAAACACCACAGGCATTAACGAAAAACGAGCTGATCAACCTTTGCGCGAGGCGGTTGACCGTTTTTTAAGTTACATCAAGAAAAATATCGAAACTGAAAACTACCAAAGCAATCAGTGGGATGACATCGTTGTCGACAAAATGATCAATAGCGTGCGCGTCTCTGGACGCGAACCTTTTCTTAAAATTGAAAAAGCGAATAAAGTTTGCGGTTATATCGTCAAAGCCGATGGCAAAGACCTTAAGCGCGGCGACATCTTGGGGCGCACAGCATTTTTAGGGCGCCCCGCCACCACGCGTATTTTAGGTAATGTTTTAGAAAACAAGTTTGCTTTGGCGGCCTGACGTTACGAAAAGTTTGACTGCAGCACCTTGATCAAAAAAACTGCAGCCTTTTCGCTGCAGTTTTTTTGAGTGGCATACTAAGCCTCACTCCTCATAACGAAGAGGTTATTAAGGGTCAATACAAATCAAAATAAGACTGCACCACCTCAGGATCTTGCGTCACAGTCAAGGCTAGCATCAGCAAAATGCGGCATTTTTGAGCATTTAAATTATCCGAGGCGACGATGTGCTTGTCGCGCAGATATTTTCTGCGTGCCACTCGGCCTGCACCGCCGCGGCTTGCCTGCACTACCACGATCCCCTTAGACACCGCACGTTCGAAAGCGGCGCTTTGCAAAGGTGGTGGGATGCCGGGCGGCAAACCCGCCGACACCAACCCAAGCGCACCAGCGCCCACATACGCCTCGATCGCCACGTCATCGGCACCTGCGTAGGCGTAGGCAATGTCAACGCGCGGCAAGGCGTTTAAACCCGCGACGTCAAATGCTGTGTCAAGCGTATGCTTGCGCACCGGGTGACGATAAATCACAACCTGATCCCCATCGACTTGACCCAACACCCCAAAATCCGGGGTTCTGAACGTGTTGACACGATAGGTGGAGACCTTTGTGACCTCACGGGCGGCCTGAATCTCGTCGTTCAACACGACCAACACACCCAAGCCGCGAGTTTTAGGATCGATCGCCGTACGCACTGCGGCCAAAAGATTGACGGGGCCCTCTGAGCTGACCGCACTAGGCGGGCGCTGTGCGCCAACCAGCACGACGGTCGGCTTGATTTTCAACGTCAAATTTAAAAAGTATGCGGTCTCTTCGAGCGTTGAGGTGCCGTGCAAAATGACATAGCCGTCAAAGCCGCCATCTTGAGCTTCGGTGGCATGAATCAGCTTTAGCAATTCAAGCCAATCGACGGGGCCAATTGCGGTGCTACCCACTTCACGAAAGTTAATTGGCACAATATCGGCAAAACGCGCAAGCTCTGGCGTGCGATCAAGGATTTCGGCCGGTTTCATTTTGCGACTGACATCGGGATAATCAAGCACATCCAGGCTGTCAA
>JBIIWK010000113.1:0-10223 GCA_044338955.1 Burkholderiaceae bacterium | reverse complement strand
CACCAGTCCGACAAAAAAAAGCGCGCATCACACCGTTCGCCCAACAAACACTCGATGCCTGATGCTACATCCGCCACGCCAAGTTGACAAACACATTCGAGCCCTGCGTGTTGTAGCCTTGAATGAGAGTGTATTGCTTACCAAAAACGTTGTTCCAGCGCACTTGAACCTCAGCCCCTGAGGGCAGGGGGTAGCTGCCCATCAGGTTAAGCAAACTATAGCCACCTAGCGTGCCGCCTGACATTGTGTCTTTGCGTTCGCTGCTAACGTACCATTCAGCAGTCAAGCGGGCGCGCCAGATGGCTTGGTCTAAGGCGAGCTTTGCAACTTGTTGTGCACGCTGGGGCAATAAGGCGCCGGTCTCGGCGTTGCGCGGGTCAAGCCAGTTCAGGCTACCCCGCACTTGCGTGTCGCTATTGAAGCGATGCGAACCAAACAGACTGACGCCTTGAATCAGCGCCTGGCCGACATTGATTGGCGCGTAGGGTGAGTAAACATCACCAGGTACCACCGGCTGCGTCAAGATCAAGTTTGTGATCTCGTTGCGATACGCAACCAAACTTAATTGCGTCTTTTCAGTCGAGTATTTCAACCCCATCTCAATGTTGCGTGATTTCTCGGGTTGCAATAGTGGGTTGCCGGCATAGAAAGGCGTGACGGGCCAGTAAAGCTCATTAAAGTTTGGCGCACGAAAGCCCGTGTTGGCGCCCACAGTGGCTCGCCACTGCGGAGTCAGCGACAGCCCGTACACCAGGCTGCCTGTTACAAAATTCCCGTACTGCGAATTGTTGTCGTTGCGCACACTCGCTTGCACTGACTGTGGCCCCCAAGTACCCCGATAAATACCGAAGAGCGAGTCGGTATAACGGGTGGTCTGTTGATAGTTGACATATGAAGCTTGTGGATAGTCACCATTTGAAAGCGTGCCATCGACGCTTTGCTCAAGTCGTTCATAACCCAAGGATACGAGTTGCGTCGGTGAAAACTTCAGGTCGTTTTGCCACAAGTATTGTCCTTGCTGTGTCGCAAAATGTTGCTTGCCATCAAGCGGGTTCGAGGGTACGAGGTCAGCCCCCGCGTTCACCGTCTGATAGCGCTCGTTCGTGAAGCCAGCGCGCAGTGTGCTGGTCCAAAAGTCAGACACCCGATTTTTGCTCGTCAGCATATTGGTGCTGACCGTTTGAATACCACGATCGTTAAAGTAAGGCCTGCCGGCATCGTAGCCGCCATTGACGCTGGATTGATAACTTTGAAAGGTGAGTGTCTGGCCTGGCTGCCAGGTGTACCCCAAGGTGCCACCAACGTTACTGCGGTAGTAAGAGTCTTTGTCGGGATTGTAAGAATAATTGCCGCCTTTCGTAGCGTTGGTACCCCCACTTTGCCCATAGCCACCAAACAAGCTGTACACCCAGCCATCAGCAGCGCCCGAAAACCCCGCATCGTACTGCGTGGTGGCATAGCTGCCGATGCCTGCGTTGGCGTAAGCCGAAAACGGCCGGTCTTGATCGCCCCGTGTGATGATGTTTACGACACCGCCAATGGCATCGGCGCCGTATAGGCTGCTTGCGGTGCCACGCACGATCTCAACACGTTCGATACTGTTGAGTGGGATTGCGCTGAGCGGTGCGTTGCCCGAAGTGGCGCTATTGACGCGCAGGCCGTCAATCAAAATGAGTGATTGATTGCTGTTCGTGCCGCGAATATTGACACTACCTTGTGACTGCGGGCCACCATAATTGAGCGCTTCGATACCGTGTTCGCGAACCAGTGCGTCAGCAAGCGTGCCGTTGGGTAGCGTGTCAAGGTCATCGCGACTGATGACGCTGTTGTCGCCTAGCGTTTCGCCCAACGGTTCAGCGGTGCGTCCGGGGGTTACCACGATGGTGCCAAGTTGTGGGGTGGGCCCAAGCTTGAGCTCGCCAGGGGGCATCACTTTGGGCGCCTGTGCGCCAACCGTGCCGGTACTTGTCGAAGTGGGGGTTGAGGGCGGGCTTTGCGCAAATGCGCTAAAAGAGACGGCCACGGCCGCAGCGGCGGCGCTGAGCCGATAGGTTAAGAGTTGCATTAGTCAAGCCTCGTATTGGTCTGCGTCCCCGCAGGCCTTAAACGTTCAAAAAAGATTCACGACCCTTACGGGTCTTCGTCTTTGCTTAAACTGGCCGGTATCGGGCTGGCGCCAAGGTTTTATCGCTAAAACCTTGGCGTTGACCGTTGCGGGGGCAGCACAGGCACAACCGTCTGAAGACGTGTTTCCCTGTTTCCCGTTTAACTTTCCCAATGCAGCATGCAAACCCTAGGGCGCACGCGCTTTTGCATCGAAAGCACCAATTCTGTCGTGGATGTTACACCACGTTGTTTTTGGTAAACTGAAGGGTCCTTTGATCGATTGCCTGAAGGTCAGGCTTGAGTCGTATCAGATCGCGCATGTACCTCTATGTTTTGTTCTAGTTTTTAGTGCGGCTGTTTGCTGGCGCTTTAAACCCGGTGCCGCCTCACTTTGCATCGTCACTCATATCTGTAGCCCCGTGATGACTTACCCTAAACTGCCTTTCCCGCTAGCAAGCTATACCCGTGGTGCTGATTTTGCGCGCGCGCTGGGTTCTCGCATCATGATTCTTGATGGCGCGATGGGTACCATGATCCAGCAATACAAACTCTCTGAAGCTGACTTTCGCTCAGAGCGGTTTGCCGGGCACGGTAAAGACGTCAAAGGTAATAACGAGTTGCTCTCGTTGACGCGGCCCGACATCATCCTCGCGATCCATAAAGAGTATCTTGCCGCAGGGTGCGACGTCATCGAAACCAATACTTTTGGCGCGACGACGATTGCGCAAGGCGACTACGACTTATCAGAACTTGCCTACGAGCAAAACCTAGAGTCCGCTCGTCTGGCTCGCGTCGCGTGCGATGCCTACAGCACGCCCGAGCATCCACGTTTTGTAGCAGGTGCCTTGGGTCCTCAGCCTAAAACCGCTTCGATCTCGCCCGATGTCAATGATCCGGGCGCACGCAACGTCACCTTTGATGAACTGCGCGTGGCTTACATCGAGCAACTCAACGGTTTGCTTGATGGCGGGGTTGATCTCATTTTGATCGAAACCATTTTTGATACGCTCAACGCCAAGGCCGCGATCTTTGCCGTCGAAGAGGTTTTTGAGGCGCGCAACGAACGCCTGCCTGTGATGATTTCGGGCACCGTCACCGACGCCTCGGGGCGTATCTTGTCGGGGCAAACCGTCGAAGGGTTCTGGAACTCGGTTCGCCATGCGCGCCCCATCACAATCGGTTTGAATTGCGCACTCGGTGCCGCGCTGATGCGCCCCTATATCGCCGAGCTTGCCAAAATTTGCGATACCTATGTCTGTGTGTACCCCAATGCGGGCCTGCCCAACCCCATGAGCGATACCGGCTTTGACGAAACACCGGCTGATACTTCAGCCTTGCTCGAAGAGTTCGCCCGCGCGGGGCTTGTCAATATGGCGGGTGGCTGCTGCGGCACGACACCCGAGCATATTCAAGCGATTGCTGACAAAGTTCGATCCTTACCCATTCGTGTCGTACCCGACATTCCGGTTAAAACGCGTCTGTCAGGACTTGAGGCTTTGAATATCGATGATGAATCTTTATTCGTCAACGTCGGCGAGCGTGCAAACGTGACCGGCAGCAAGGCCTTTGCCCGCCTGATCCGCGAAGAAAAATACGACGAAGCCGTCGCTGTCGCGCGTCAGCAAGTTGAAAATGGCGCGCAGATCATTGACATCAACATGGACGAAGCCATGCTTGATTCAGTGGCGTGCATGCATCGCTTTTTGAATATGATCGCCTCTGAGCCCGACATTGCACGAGTGCCAGTCATGATCGATAGTTCAAAATGGTCTGTGATAGAAACCGGCCTGAAGTGCGTGCAAGGCAAATCGATTGTGAATTCGATCTCGTTAAAAGAGGGTGAAGAGTCGTTCTTAAAACAGGCGCGGTTATGTCGCCTGTACGGTGCGGCCGCTGTGGTGATGGCGTTTGACGAACAAGGTCAGGCCGATAGCCTTGAGCGTCGTAAATTGATTTGCACGCGCGCCTATAACTTGTTGATCGAAAAAGTTGGATTTCCACCCGAAGATATTATTTTTGATCCAAACGTGTTTGCCATCGCGACCGGTATCGATGAGCACAATCATTACGCCGTCGATTTCATTGAAGCTACAAAATGGATTCGCGAGAATCTGCCCCACGCACGGATCTCGGGCGGCGTCTCAAATGTAAGCTTTTCTTTCCGGGGTAACGAGCCCATTCGTGAGGCCATCCACACGGTGTTTTTGTATCACGCCATCCGCGAAGGAATGACGATGGGCATTGTCAACGCGGGCCAATTGGGCGTGTATGCCAATATCGACCCAGTGTTACGCGAGTTGGTTGAAGACGTGGTGCTTGATCGTGGATAAAACTGAAGCTCTGGGTAAAAAAGACCCCAACGATACGCGCACCCCCACCGAGCGGTTGGTTGAATTTGCCGAAAACTTTAAAGGCAATGGCATCAAGCGCGAAGAAGATCTTGCGTGGCGCCAACAGCCGGTCGAAAAGCGACTGGCGCACGCCATGGTGCATGGCATGACACAGTTTATTGTTGAAGATACCGAAGAAATCCGTCAGCAGATTGCCGATCGAAAAGGGCGCCCGATCGAGGTGATCGAGGGCCCGTTGATGGATGGCATGAACATCGTGGGTGATTTGTTTGGCGAGGGCAAAATGTTTTTGCCGCAGGTGGTGAAGTCTGCCCGCGTGATGAAGCAAGCCGTTGGGCATTTGATCCCGTTTATCGAAGCTGAAAAAAAGCTCATCGAGGCAGCGGGCGGCGATGTGCGTGCAAAAGGCAAAATCGTGATCGCAACCGTCAAGGGCGATGTGCACGATATTGGCAAAAACATCGTAACGGTGGTGTTGCAGTGTAATAACTTTGAAGTCGTCAACATGGGTGTGATGGTGCCGGCCGCCGAGATCTTGGCGCGCGCTAAAGCCGAAAACGCTGATATCGTGGGTTTGTCGGGTTTGATTACGCCTAGCCTCGAAGAAATGGCTTATGTTGCCAGCGAGATGCAGCGCGACGAATATTTTCGCAGTCGTAAAATCCCCTTGATGATTGGCGGCGCAACCACAAGCCGTGTGCATACGGCAGTCAAAATCGCGCCACACTACGAAGGCCCCGTGATTTACGTACCCGATGCCAGCCGTTCGGTGGGTGTTGCGCAAAACCTGGTCTCTGAAACCGCCAATACGTATCTTGAAGAGCTTGCGGTTGAGTACGAAGACGTGCGTCGACGCCACGCTGCGCGTAAAGCCACGCCGCTGATGTCGTTGGTGGATGCGCGTGCCGCAAAGCTTGCGATTGACTGGGCGGGCTACACGCCACCGCGTCCAAAATTTATTGGTCGCCGCACCTTCAAAAATTTCGACTTGGCCGAGCTGGCAAGCTACATCGATTGGACGCCATTTTTTCAAACTTGGAGCTTGTTCGGTCAATATCCGGCAATCTTAGATGACAAAATTGTGGGCGAACAAGCCCGGTCGGTGTTGGCCGATGGTCAGGCGATGCTTAAGCGCATGGTCGATGGCCGCTGGTTAACGGCCAATGGCGTTGCAGCGTTTTACCCGGCCAATACGGTCAATGATGATGACATCGAAATCTATACTGACGAAACGCGCGAAAAAGTATTATTCACCTGGCGCGGTTTGCGCCAACAGGGCATGAAGCGCGAGGGCGTCGAAAACAAATGTTTGGCTGACTTTATCGCGCCCAAAGATTCTGGTGTGATGGATTACATCGGTTTGTTTGCGGTCACCGCCGGCTTAGGCATCGAGAAAAAAGAACAAGAATTCGAGCGTGCCAACGACGACTATTCAGCGATCATGTTTAAGTCTTTGGCCGATCGCTGCGCCGAGGCGTTTGCCGAGGCGCTTCATGCGCGTGTGCGTAAAGACATCTGGGGCTATGTGCCTGATGAATCTTTGACCAATGCGCAAATGATTAAAGAGGCATATCAAGGCATACGGCCTGCACCAGGCTACCCCGCTTGCCCAGAGCATGTGGTCAAGCGTGAAATGTTCGAGGTGCTTGATGGTGCAGATATTGGCATGATGCTGACAGAAAGCTACGCCATGCATCCGGCGGCCAGCGTCTCAGGGTTTTATTTTAGTCATCCGCAATCGCAGTACTTTAGTGTGGGCATCATTGGCGATGATCAAGTCGCTGATTACGTCAAGCGCTCGGGTCGCACAGAAAAAGACGTCAAAAGAACCTTGGCGCCCAATTTAGGTTGAGGCGAATCGCGCTTGGTAAGAAACTGGTCGTGACCTGACTGACTAGAATCAAGCCACGGGCTCTTATCGCTTGCGCATATCTACTTGAATGACTGGTTTGGTTGCCTTAAAAGTGGGCGTTACCAGGCAAGTGTTTCAAGCAAAAATGCGGTAGCGACCGCGGCACCTAACAGCGCAGTGACCCAGTTGCGGCCTAGCGCGTTGGGTTGGCTTTCGACGTAACGATACAAAAGCGCGCCGGCGCCAACCGAGATGATGGCCGCGAGCACCATGCCCACTGCGTTGATCACCACGCCGGTCGGAAACCACCGCGCCCAAAGCGCGTTGATCCCAATGCAAAAGCCGTAGTGAATCAAAAAAATTGAATACGATCGCTGGCCCAGCCATGTCAACAGACCCGGGCGTGGCCATTGCGCTAACCAGCCGCGCTGGCCCGCGATGGCAACAATGATTGCAGTGGCCAGTGCCACGACGATTGGATTGCGATGCTGCAGCCACAGGGCCACCGAGCCAAGCAGGGCGATGGTGAATAACAGACCGCCACCTGAGGGCTGACGCGTTGACCAAAACGCTAGCATCCCCAGCGCATAGGCGCCAAAGAAATAGGGCGCATAGTCTTCGTAGCGATCGTGTCGGTTAATCACCCAAAGCGAACCCGCGGCCAGGCCGATGATCAGCGCCGGAAATACCCAGCGCCAGGCCGATGCTGCGCGTGCGCTGAGGGCCGTCAGTAAAACAGTCAGAATAAACAGCTGAAAATCAATCGCGACATACCAGACGCCTGCCGACAAAGCTTCAACGCCGGTAAGATCGTGCAACAACAAGGCGTGCGCAAGCAACTGCGCGAGGCTTGGGGGTGCTGAAAGCGAGTCATGGACAAACCAGGGCCTGATGATCGCGGTGATCAGTATTGCAGAGGCGATCGCAAATACAAAAGGCGTGACTAAGCGACGGTATCGTTTAAGGATTAAGCCCAAGGACGATGAGGCAGAAGAGGTCGAGGGTTGCCCCTCGGGCGCCAGTTGAGCCGCGACTAAAAATCCAGCCAGCACAAAAAACATTTGTACAGCTAAGCGGGCATAGATTTCAAGACCATCGATGACTGCAGGGAAATCACCGCGCACGACGTCAGACATCGGCCCATACACCGCGAGATGGTGCAGCACAATGGCTAGGCAGCCAAGGCCTTTCATGGCGTCGAGCAAGGGCAGGCGAGACGTTGTCATCAGATTTGCGATATGTACTCTGCGGTCTAACGGACGAAGCTGACTGAGATGCTGCGCGGTAAGCGCGCAGCCCTTTGATTAAAGCATCAAGCCCTGCAGGAAGCAGGGCTTGAACATTTGCTACTGCACTAAAGAGCTAAATAGTTAAAGAACTAAGCAACTAAGGTCGCTAGGACTTGAAAGCACGAGGGTATTAAGTTTTGTGATAAATCTCAGAACCCTTTTTGACAAACTCAATTGCTTTTTCTTGCATACCTGCTTTCAGCGCAGCATCGTTTTCGACGCCGAGTTTTTTAGCGTAATCGCGCACGTCTTGGGTAATTTTCATACTGCAAAAGTGTGGGCCACACATCGAGCAAAAGTGCGCCACTTTCATTGAATCTTTAGGCAAAGTCTCGTCATGAAAGTCTTTGGCCGTATCAGGATCCAGACCTAGGTTGAATTGATCATCCCAACGAAACTCGAAACGCGCCTTCGATAAGGCATTGTCACGAATCGCAGCGCCCGGATGACCTTTGGCCAGATCTGCTGCATGTGCTGCGATCTTGTAGGTGATGATACCGTCTTTGACGTCCTTTTTGTTTGGCAAGCCCAGATGCTCTTTGGGCGTCACGTAACAGAGCATGGCGGTGCCATACCAGCCGATCAGGGCTGCGCCAATGCCAGAAGTAATGTGGTCGTAGCCTGGTGCGATGTCGGTGGTCAAAGGGCCTAGGGTGTAGAAGGGCGCTTCGTCGCAATGCTTGAGCTGCATGTCCATATTTTCTTTGATCAATTGCATCGGCACATGGCCTGGGCCTTCGATCATGACCTGCACGTCGTGCTTCCAGGCCACCTTAGTAAGTTCGCCTAAGGTTTTTAATTCAGCAAACTGCGCTTCGTCATTGGCGTCAAAGCCAGAACCTGGGCGCAAGCCATCGCCAAGCGAAAAGCACACATCGTAGGCCTTCATGATTTCGCAGATTTCTTCAAAGCGCTCGTACAAGAAACTTTCTTTGTGATGCGCCAGACACCACTTTGCCATGATCGAACCGCCGCGCGACACAATACCTGTCATGCGATCTGCAGTCATTGGGATAAAGGGCAGACGCACACCTGCATGAATCGTGAAGTAATCCACGCCTTGCTCGGCCTGCTCAATCAGTGTGTCGCGAAAGATTTCCCAGGTGAGGTCTTCGGCTTTGCCGTTGACTTTTTCAAGCGCTTGATAAATTGGCACGGTACCAATCGGCACAGGTGAATTGCGCAAAATCCATTCGCGTGTTTCGTGGATATTTTTGCCTGTTGATAAATCCATGACGGTGTCGCCACCCCAACGAATGGACCAGGTCATTTTCTCAACTTCTTCGGCAATACTTGAACTCACAGCAGAGTTGCCGATATTGGCATTAATCTTGACCAAAAAGTTGCGCCCAATCGCCATGGGTTCAACTTCAGGGTGATTGATGTTGAGTGGAATGACGGCGCGGCCACGTGCAACCTCAGAGCGGACAAATTCGGGCGTCATCGTGCTCGGGATCGAAGCACCAAACGACTCGCCTGGATGCTGACGCAACATGCGGCGCGCCATTTTTTCACCTTCTGGGCCAGTCGCGCGCAGGCTTTCAATGTATTGTTCGCGGCGCAGATTTTCACGAATCGATACGAATTCCATCTCAGGCGTAATGATGCCGCGACGCGCGTAGTGCATTTGCGACACGTTCGCGCCTGCTTTGGCACGGCGTGGGTGACGTTGCAAATCAAAACGCAAGGCTGTGAGCTTCGGATCAACCAAACGCTCTTGGCCGTAAGCGCTGCTGGGGCCGGCCAGCAAGTCTGTATCGCCGCGCTCTTCGATCCAAGCCCGACGCATGTCTGGCAAGCCACGACGAATATCGATTTTGACTGCGGGGTCAGAGTAGGGGCCGCTGCAGTCATAGACCGTTAAGGGTGGATTTTTTTCACCGCCAAACGAGGTCGAAGTATCTTCTTGCTCGATTTCGCGAAACGGTACGCGAATGTCTGGGCGCGAACCGATCTCATACACTTTGCGCGATTTTGGCAAAGGCGCGACCGCAGCTGCATCGACTTCAGCAGTGGCAGCTAAAAATTTTGGGGTGGCATTCATTGAAGGGCTCCGATTTTTTAATTGGAGCCGAATTGGGATGGATTCCGAGTAGGTCGGAAAGCGCTCCCAGCTTCGGCATTATCCGTACTGGTACGAAGGGACTCTCTCAACCTGGCCAAAACACCAAGTACCCCCGCATAATGAGTAAGAGTATAGGACGTCTTTTAGGATTTGACACCTTGACCCTCTTCCAAAGAAGGGGATCGCTTAAAGCACAATCAAATTGTCGCGGTGCATCAATTCGCTTTCGGGCATGACACCCAGAATATCCGCGATCTGCGCCGAGGGCTGGCCCATAATGCGTCGAGTATCTGCTGCCGAATAGTTGACCAAACCGCGCGCGCACTCTTTGCCTGCTGCATCCACGCACGCTACGACATCGCCCGGCTCAAATTCACCCTCCACCGCGCGCACGCCCACTGGCAACAGGCTTTTGCCCTCAAGTACCAAGGCCTTAATCGCCCCGGCATCGAGCACCAATTTACCGCGCAGGCGTAAATGATCGGCCATCCATTGCTTGCGCGCTGAAAGCACAGGTAGCTCGGCCCTCAGCTCAGAGCCAATGCACTCGCCTTGCGCCA